>JAYYRF010000026.1:0-2743 GCA_036127535.1 Myxococcota bacterium
GTAACGATCATAACCATTGCATTCCACTTCGGATTGGGCTTCATTACACTCCCCCTGAAGCCAATACTACCAATGCAATCAAGAGAGCCATTAGTAAAAAACCGATCAAGAGAGGTAGAAATCGGTTCGAAGCGGCTTCATGAGGCTCCTCAAGGGTTTGGCTTACTTCCTCGGGCGCTTCGATGGCGACTACATTTTCCTGCTTCGACAGATGAGCGATTTCGTTCTCGACACGAGACTCTAAGTCTCGAACGATTGCGTTGTTGATTGGAAGTGGGGGTATTTCAATGGGCAGTTCAAATTCCTTTATCTTCGCAACCAAAAGACTCAGTTCAATACTGAACTCTTCTTGCTCATGTAGAAGATCTCCAAAGGATTCTATCCACTCCGAAGAAAGAGGTTTGGGTATTTCGGCTGGGGTAAAACGAATTGCCTTCGCACGTACCAAGAGTGGGTGTAATCGTTTCATTAACGCTTGCTGCTGCGTTTGTATTTCAATGGCCGCGGTGAAAGTTTCCTCGCCGTAGGGCTGCTTAAATCCAAAGCTTCCAATACCAAATGTGCGCCCCCAATCGTTTAATTCTCGGGCTTTTTGTCCGTATCCTAGCTGTATCTCTACTTTCTTTTGGTAAAGATGAAGCTTCTCTTCCGAATAGGGTTCCTCAGGCAGTTCCAAAGGAATCTCAAATGGTACCAGTTGCGAGCGGAGACGTAATATGGCATTACGGAGCTTCGCTTGACGCTTATTCCTCAGAGCCCGAATCCTCTCTTTGACATCCAAAACTTCCCACATCTGCATTAAATGTTTTAAATCCTCCGTCGTTTCTGCTTGCTGCTCTAAGGAGACACCCCATCGAATAATGGAAGGCAAAACAGAGAAAATATGGCTATACGATTGCAGTTTTTCAATTTGTTCGATTAACGAATCATGTTTGGCCATCGCAATGGATTTGGACAAGAACTGTTTTCGACCCAAGTCATCGGAAAGGATCGAGGTATACGCTTGAGAAAGTGCGATATAGTCGCTTTCACAAACAAAGAGCTCCATCCCGTTTTGGATTACGTTTTTAGATCGACGAAGATCTACGCATTGCCATCGAAGGAAAAGAGCCACCATTATCGTATCAGAGGCAGTTTGCATCGAATCAGCAGCCCGCTCTAATGCGAGATCCGCGCTATATGTGTTTGGAAGTACAGAATGATAGATTTCAGAGACATAAAGCCATTCGGCCGTACTGGTCAGGGTGTCTTTTAAACCGTCTAATCTTTGTGTCGCTACATCGGTGGAACCCAATTTTGCCAATGCTTTGATGATTCGCAAAGACTCCAATGAAGTTGTCGCTTTTCGCTCTGTCAGCTCCTGGAGAGATTCATCTTGATATAAAGTAGCGATGGGGTCATCGAAATCGATGTCCCACAACGCACAAGGATCCGTTCTCAGGAGAACTTTACCCCGGTATAGTCGATAAGAGGGTGTTGCCAATCCATTTTTAAACAGATCCTCGGCCTTCGCAGAGACGACTTCTCCATTTAACAAAATCCAATCCGGCTCAAATTTACTCCTCAACATTTGAAGTACAGAGTAATCATGGCAATACCAACCATTGAGAGAGACGGTCTTACGGAAGGATTTGAGGAAGTCAGCCGCCGTCTCAAATCGAAGGGCAGGTTCAACAGAAAGTGCCCTTTTGATCAAGCCTTGCAAATCTAAAGACACTTCGTTTGGAAAATAAAGTTCATCTCTTTCCCCCTTGAGATGCCAATCGATAATATCGGGATGTTTTTTGGATTCAAAAGGGAAACGTCCCGTAACCATACGGTAAAAGATCATGCCAAGTGCATATACATCCGTCTTGGAGTCACAAAACATATCTTGCAGTTGTTCCGGAGCAGAGAAGCACAAAGATTGAGTCGTGGGTTCGATTAAATGTCGAAGACGAGCCATATATCCAAAATTGTTGAGATAAGGACGCCTCTTCGAAGAAATCGTAAAGGAATACAAAGAGAGATTCCAATGAGATATCAATTCATCATGTAAGACAGTCAATTGTTCGAGTACACATTCGAATATACGCTTACATTCTATCAAGGATAACTTCCCGCCCTTTTTGTCGATGTAAGATTTAAACGACATCCCGGGATGCTGTTCATAAACAATGAAAGGTATGGGGGTACAGGTGGTAGCAGCCTTACATTTTGGGAGGTAGGGATCCGGGAATCGAAAGGATAGATAATACTCACGGCGGAATACGTCACCAATGCTCTCTACGTTTACATGGAGTGGGCTCAGCAATAGAACTTGCAAAGAATTCTTTCGATTAAAGCTTTTGGCCGTATATTGAAAAAACAACTCGGAACTGGGCAGTTTCTCGTCGATCCAATAACGAGACTGTAACAGCACTCCTTTGGGAAGAGCCGCCAAGGAGGTTGCTTCGATCTTAAGAGGTTCGTGGTTGAGTTGGAGAAAGGGAAAGCGGTTTGCCAGATACTCATCAAATTCATCTTGAAACTCTGCGTGGGACGATTGAGAGATACAGTGTTCTGCTTGAAGAATGAAGTCTTCAAAAAGCAAATCTTTTTTATCAAATCGATGTATGAGTTCAGATAGGACCATAGGTATATTCCAACTCAAAAAGTATCGCCCAAAATACTTGACTTGTCAAGAGATTTGAAGGGATAAAATCAGAACATACTACAATTTTGAAGTATGATCTCCTCGACCTGACCGCACACCCCCTCGTAG
>JAYYRF010000027.1:0-2993 GCA_036127535.1 Myxococcota bacterium
AATCCAATTCTTCTTGCTTAGGAGCATCATAGCTCTCGCCACCGGAAGACCAGTCCATATCAACCGGCGCGTCTTCGCCTTGGTTCGATGCGTTGTATTCTGTACCTGAACAGGCCATTAAGAAGAAAAATAGGATAAAACGAAACATACAACCTCCGTATGACATGATGATAACGGAGAAATAAAGATGTAAAAATGGACGGTCGTGACAATTAAGAAACGTGTGCGAAAAAAAATGACACAGATTCATTGGTAGGTTTATCGTTGCTTTTCACAGATACAGAGAAGCCGTCCGATTGTAATTCACCCGAGCAGTCGTCTCCTATCACTCTTCGCGGGACTCCCACAAAAAAATAAATGGCGAAACGTCCTTCCATCGAATGAAAAACGATGGTAAGGAGATTCTTACCCAAGCCCTTCATAGGAACACACATGTCATTTGCATATTTGATTCGTCATGGTCAGGCATCCGCCTCTGCTGAGGATTATGATCAGCTCTCACCCCTTGGTTTCGAACAATCTGAACGATTAAGAGCCATTCTCCAAGGTAAATCTTTCGATCGAATCCTTTTCGGACCTCGAAGGAGACATCGACAAACATTAAAGCAGGCGCAATCCCCCAACTGGCCCGAACCCGAGCGGGTTGAGTGGCTGGATGAATTTCCCGCCAAGGAATTAATGGACTACGGTGCACCAATTTTGATGCAACGCGAACCTCACTTGAGACCCATCATCGAATCTTTTTGGGGGCAAGTTGGTGTGGTGGGAGAAGAATATGCCGAGATTTTGCAAATACTGTGCGATGAATGGATAACGGACAATATTTCACCACCAGAAATTATTCGCGGCAGTCAGTACCTCAACAACATCCAAGAAGGAATGCGCGACCTGGCAAAAGACCTCCGTGAACAAAAGCGAGTCGCACTCTTTACATCCGCGGGAACGATATCTTGCATGATGGGAAAACTTCTGAACGCAGATATCAAGACGTCTTTTCGCAGCGCCTGGAGTATGTATAATTGTTCTATCACAACCGTTCGTCATTTTCGAGATGCCCCCATGCTTGTCTCGTTCAACGCGATCGAGCATATTACTCCTTCCTCTCGAACGTTTATCTAGGAGCAGAAATGGACTTGAATCGCATCCGTGAATTCATAAAAGAAGAGCTTTTCACAATGGAGCCCGACATCTTTACCGGGCGCTTTGGTGATATGGAAGAACGCCTCAATCAAAAGAGAGAACGTGTCAAAAAAGAAGGCTGGTGGGCTCCTCACATGCCGAAAGAGTATGGAGGGATGGGGCTGGATTTGATGGAATTGGCACAACTAAGCGAAGTTTTGGGCGCGAGCCCCATCGGGCACTACACCTTTGGCTGTCAAGCTCCAGATGCTGGCAATATGGAAGTTCTCAAGGATTTTGGTACGCCGGAACAGAAGGAGAAATATCTAAAGCCGCTGGTGAACGGCGATATTCGCTCTTGTTTTTCTATGACCGAACCCGGATTTGCAGGCTCTAATCCAATCCATATGAATACAATCGCAACCAAGAAGGACAAGCAGTATGTAATCTCAGGTCGGAAATGGTTTACGACGGGTGCCGATGGAGCCTCCTTTGCCATTGTGATGTGTGTCACCAATCCCGATGCACCCAAGTATCAACGAGCATCCCAAATTATCGTCCCCTGCAATACACCGGGCTTTCAGATCGCGCGTAACATTTCGATAATGGGCGAGGCAAATGATGGCTGGTTTTCTCACTCGGAAGTTCTATATGACCAAGTTCACGTCGATGAATCCAATCGTATCGGAGAGGAAGGCGGAGGGTTTAGTATCGCACAACAGCGCCTTGGACCGGGCAGGATCCATCATTGTATGCGCTGGATAGGTATTTGTGAACGCGCCTTGACCTTAATATGCAAAAGAGCAAAATCTCGACACTTGGATATAAATACCCCACTCTCTTCGAAACAAACGATACAAAACTGGATTGCTGAGGCAAGAGCTCGCATCGATGCCTCTCGCTTGCTGGTCATGGATTGTGCAAAACAGATAGAAGAAAAGGGATCTTATGGTGCGAGAAAGTCGGTATCCATTATTAAATTTTACGTCGCAGATGTACTCTCAGAAACATTAAACCGTGCCATACAAGTACATGGTGCGTTGGGGATCACAGATGAACTGCCCCTTTCATTTTGGTATCGCCACGAAAGAGGCGCCCGTATTTATGATGGCCCTGATGAAGTACACAAGGTTCGCGTCGCCAAACTCGAGCTTAAGACGAACGGCTAGCCGACCAAAACATAGGAAGCAGATACGGTTTTAGACGCAGGATAGTACCCATTGTTGTTAGCATGTACGGTGTGGCGATCCCATATAGAATCCGGCGAGGGATGATAGGAATCATCGCAAGGCAGATCGTTCCGAACCAATATATTCGGTGCTTTACGACCATTTTGGTAGAGTGCATCATACGCGAGAAGCGGGTCTTGGGCAATGCTGATGGCCGCAATTTGCATACCACCATATTCGAACCGAAGCTTCTTCGCCCATGAGGAAGGATACAGCGCCGAAGTGGCATCCAAAGTAGCTTCTGTGCTAGAGAACAAAGGAAGGGATGCGGAGAGTTGTATGCTTTGAATTGATACGTCTTCGATTTCTCGTAGTTGAAGCGGAGCACGCTTGTGGTACAGATTAAACCATTTCATACGGTTCCAAACGGTCGCGGAAAAATGTTGAGAACGATCAAAGTCTGAAAAGATGCAAATATCGTATTGACAGTAGGATACAAGGACATAGGGATCGAATAGAGACCCCATTACAAAGAGAGAAGATGGGTGGGATGGTTTAGTGTTCATAAAACTCCTTATAGAAACGGGACACTCTTCTTAAACCTAAGATGACATAAAGACTGGATCAACTATGACTCCAGTGGTCAAACCCAAAGGATCAGCACTGCATCAAACCGTTTGAATATTTTCGGATTGTAAAAAATAA
>JAYYRF010000028.1:0-2806 GCA_036127535.1 Myxococcota bacterium
AATGTGGTACACCGCAGAGCAAGATTCAGGGGGGTTCAAAAAGAGTATTGGATACGCTGTATCCTCTAATGGAACCGAATGGACGTCGCATCCGTCCAACCCCCTATTGGCCGTTGATCCAACGGGATGGGATCAAGATTCCATCGCGAGCCAAGTCATCGTATGGGATCCGATCGACACGCAATACATCATGGCCTATCAAGGATTTACCGTCGGTGGTACATGGGGGCTTGGTATCGCTACATCTCCGGACGGCGTATCGTGGACCAAGAGCGCCCAAAATCCGGCTCTGAACTTTAACGATTATTCATACACCGAAGATGATCTGTGGAGCTACTTCTGCAACGATTTCGTCGAGGACCGAACCATCTGCGACTATTATGGCATCAGCTATTCCAGTTCCTACGAACCGGTAGTGGGGGTGCAGCCTTGCTGGCCTCTCACCATTACGATTTCTGATCGCGGTCTTCTTCGCGGCTACATTGCTGGCACCGATACGCGCCGAGCCATCGAGACCGCCTTCGACTGGGCCCAACTCGAAGCCGACCTGTGGGCCGAACTCACAACCGGAGCGGAAGTCTCCCTCAATACATCGGACGAACCAGCAGCTTGTCAGGTATACGCAATGGATGGCGTCGATGCCAACACGTGGTATATCGACGAAAATGCACCGGTACTGCCGAGTACCGAAACCTACGATGCGTCGGGCATTGCGTCGGCGGCCGTTGTTGAGTATACGGACGAGGAAACCCAAGACAAAAAGCTGTACATGTTCTACGTCGGCTTTGAAGAATGGGTCATATACGACTCCTATCAAAGCTCGAGCAAACAAACCCTCAATTTGGCGACATCGACAGACGGCGGTGTCACATGGCAAAAAGACCCCAACAACCCCATTCCGATTAACCTGACAACACCTGGACAAATCAGCGATATCGGTGCCCAAGTTATCGGCAAACGCATCCATATTTGGGTAACAGATGTGTATGGCAGCAGTAGCGCCGTCGGATACTTCTACTATGAACCGGGCATCGACCCACATCCATAACGAACTATTCTTCGGACTGGGTACGTTGGTTTTTGTATTGCGTCATAACAGAAGAATAAATACCGACGCAAAAGGGAAAGGCATAGCCGAGCAAAACGGATGTCAGCATCAGCCCGGGTCGTACGGACGCCTCTTGAACGAAGTCATCCCACGGTGAAGTGCTCCCGCGAAACCACGGAACCAAATATTGACCATAAAAATTGATGACAGTTCCCACGACCAAGCTCAAGAGATAGGTTTCACGCTCTCGAAGCTTTTGGATGATCAAATGTTTGATGGGGAGCGACTTCATACGAGGCACCCTCGGTGCCTTTGGATACACACATCTGTGTATCCTTCACCTATCCATCTAACGCACATATACGCCAAAGGCTCCCCCAACACCGTTGGAATATAGACTGGTATGATATGAACTGTAGTATTTGGACGATCCGCTATAAACAATGGGACAAGCTGAGCCATCACTGTCGCTGTATGTGGAAAAGCCGCGGTTGTTGAAATGCCCGTTGCAGATGTCGTCACTCCACGAACCGTTGGAACCCTTTGAATCATAAACAACATTGGTCCACCCACTGCTGCTGAAAGAACCCCACTCCGCGTCGGAGTAACGCAAAACGTAGGTACTGCTTCCATCGCTAATCATCACTTCGTTTTGCCCCGCCGTTGCCAAAGAGACAATATCGGAGTCAGACATTTTTGCGGGCACGCTGCGATCGAAAAGAGAGGAGAGATTACTCGCAGCGGAGGAGAGATGAAAACTGTGGTCGAGCCATTCGATCAGTGTCCACCCCCCTCCGTCCACATCCATGTCACAATACACTTGTGAGACACCCTGACTGGGGATATCGATCCAGTACACGCCGCTACTGGTCACGTAGCTCTGTGCAATTTCGGCACAACTGGTCGCTCCACAAGCCGTGGAGCTTCCCAGAGTACCGTCATCGATACCACCATCACAATCGTTATCGACTGCATCACACTGCTCGACTGCGTCGGGGTTTGTGTCCGGATCAGCATCGTCGCAATCGGTGTCCAATTCCGAATACCCCGTTGTGAGAGCACATCTCTCTTCCGTCAAACCCGGGTTACCGTATCCATCCAGGTCTGCGTCTATGTAGTAGGCATTACCCGTTGTTAGGTCTACATCGGCATCATCATCATCGAAAGCACCGTCGCAATCGTTGTCCAAACCATCACACACTTCATCAGCCAACGGATTAATCGCCGCTTCGCTGTCATCGCAGTCCGTATCGTCCCCCACATAACCATTGGGCTGCGTACATGACGCCTGTGTTTGGCTGGCATCTCCGTAACCATCCGCATCCAAGTCTAGATAATACGTCACCAAGGGCACAACTGTAGGGTCGTCATCATCTATTAAGCCATCGCAATTGTTATCGAGGCCATCACAAACCTCACTGGCCTGCGAAGAGATCGAAGCACTCAAGTCGTTGCAATCACGGCTGTTGTCGACATATCCCGTCGGTTGTACGCAAAGAGAGAGCCTAAAATCGGCATCTCCTTCTCCATCCCCGTCGTGATCGAGAAACCAAAGCAAAGCATCTGACAAAGAAGAATCGTCGTCATCGATATCGCCATCACAATTGTTGTCTATGCCATCACATATTTCGATGGCCGTCGGGCGCACCGACGCATCACCATCATCGCAGTCGGTATCGTCTTCCACATACCCTGCCGGAAGCGTACAGCTTTGTATGCTTGTATTGGGATTGCCATAATCGTCTTCATCGAGGTCTT
>JAYYRF010000029.1:0-3873 GCA_036127535.1 Myxococcota bacterium
ATTTATACTCCAATCGTTTTATTATAGCATCGACGAGTAACTTCGGGGCATGGGGTGCATGCCGAAAGAACAAAGAGGGCTCTATCAACTCCACTTCGTTGAGTAACCAACCGCGCTCATCATCGAACAGCAAATCGATGCGCGAGTAAAGCGGAATCGGTTTCAGTTGCTCGATGACGCGTTTTGCCAAGGATAGCATTCCCTCACTTGCATTGATCGGGGCATCCGATGCACCAAAATCGTCTTGCACGCGATAGTCACCAGAAACCGGAACTTTTTGAACGGCGTGAGAGAATTGAGAATCGAAATAAATCAGAGACACTTCACCGCGCGTCTCTACAGACGAAAGATAAGGCTGTAGAATCATCGAACTCGATGGCAACACGTCCGTTAAAAACTGTTGCGCCTTTGGCAATTCTGAAGGTCTAAAACGCAGGGTTTTTTCTGCACCTGCACCGATCACCGGCTTCAAAAAGGCCTTTTCCCATCTCTCCTTACGAAGAATGGAAAGCAACTCTTTCTCTACGTCAAATGATGCGTCCAAGAAGTAACTCGGAGCAATGGGAATCCCTCGATTCTCCAGTGATCGCAGGTACATCTTGTTGGCGTTCCAGTGAATCCAAGACGCAGAATTGTACATTTTCGTCTGCTTCGAGGTGGTATCCACCCATGCCAGATACTCTTCGATTCGGCGGGTGTAATCCCAGGTCGTGCGGATTACGGCCGCATCGAACATCGCCCAATCCACAGGCTGATCCCACGCAACAGACCGAACATCCGCAATACGGGAAACGTAATCTACAAGCGGTTGATCGTCGCACTCCCACTCCGGGAGCGATGCACAGGTTACCAATGCTATCTTCATTCGTCTTTCGCGATAAGACGCAACCGATCCGACGCAATAACGGAACGCTGCTCTTGTGATACCGTCGGGTATTGCGGATCCATTTGCATGAGCGTACGACAAACGATATCAGCAACCATCGAGCGCATCTGCGGTTTATCGTCCGCGGGAATCGCATACCACGGAGCCCACGAACGGGAAGTCTCCGTCAATGCGGTTTCGTAGGCCGTCATAAAGTCTACCCAACGATCCCGCATATCCAAATCACCGGACTCATGCTTCCAATGACGCTCGGGGTCTTCCATTCGACGGAGTAATCTTCGTCTTTGTTCGGCTTTACCGATGTTCAACCAAAATTTGAGGATTCGGGTTCCGGTATCGGCCAGATGCTTTTCAAAGTTGCGTATTGTCCGATACCGCAAGGCAAATTCTTCAGACAATGTTCGAGTGGGCAGTTGTTGATGCTGCAGAATTTGGGGAAAAATGGCCGTGATTAAAACCTCCTCGTAATGACTCCGATTGAAAATTTCAATGTGTCCTTTGCGCGGGCACGCGTTGTGAACCCGCCACAGATAATCATGCGCCAACTCTTCGGCGGTTGGCCGTTTGAACGATGTTACATGACAACCTTGGGGATTGATACCTGAAAAAACGGCGCGGATGGTTCCATCCTTGCCGGCAGCATCCATCGCCTGAAAAATAATCAGCAGGGATTGTCTTTGTTCTGCGTACAAACGCTTTTGGAACTCGACGATGTTCTTTTGTATGCTTTTCAGACGTTTTTTTTCTGTTTTTTTATCGCTGTCCCGCGCAGACTTGGTCTTCGCTTCGGATAAACGCCAAGACGAGTCAAATCCAACGAGATATGGACTTTCTACAAATGAATACATCATCAACAAAACCCTCGAGCGAAATGTCTACCATTCAGTCTATACAATCTGCGCTTTTGAATCAAATCCAAAAACAAAACATCGTGGTAACCGCTCCCACGGGCGCCGGTAAGTCGCCGGAGATCCCTCGATGGCTCTGCCAAAGGCATCCGGTATTGAGGATTGAACCGCGCCGAATTGCAGCCAAGTCTCTCGCAACTCGAATTGCTTCCCTCGAAAATACGCCTCTCGGTCACAACGTGGGATACGCGGTTCGAGACGACCAGCAGTACCGCGAGCAAACCAAACTCTTAATCGTCACGCCCGGTATCGCAATTCGGATGATGCAAGCGGATCAACTGTCTCGTTTTTCGATCATCATTTTCGACGAATTTCACGAGAGAAAACTCGAATTGGACCTCTTATTGGCCATGTGCCTTGCGCAACAAAAACGCGTACTGCTACTCTCCGCAACCGTCGCCGCCAAACGGTTGGCCGCTAGCGTGGATGGGGTGCATATTCACGCGCAAGCGAGGGAGTATCCCGTCGATGTCCGATACGAAGATACCCGAAATCCACCGACGGAACGAGACTTGCTCCCGCGATTGTCTGGGATTCTCTCAACCTTGACGGAGACGGATGCGGACGTGCTGGTTTTTTTACCGGGCAAACGCGAAATCGAAGATGCACAACGCGCTCTTGCTCATCTGCATTGGGATATACTTCCCCTGCACGGCTCTTTAAAACTGCAGCAACAAAGCCGGATTTATGAATCCAGCACCCGTAGAAGAATCATACTCAGCACCAACGTTGCCGAGACAGCCTTGACCATACCCAACATTCAAACCGTCATCGACAGCGGACTCGAGAGACGTACCTGCTATCACAGAGGCCGAGCCTACCTAAGCCTCTTCCCCATCGCTACCGATTCTGCCGATCAACGCGCTGGACGCGCTGGGCGTCTCGGCCCCGGTATCGCGATTCGGATGTGGAGTCCGCAACACACACTCTTACCATATAAACCACCTGAAATATACCGAGAGGCATTGGAGCCTCTCGTTTTGGCGGCCGCTGCTTGTGGCTATCCACAGCTCAGCAAGCTGCCCTTTATCGATCCGCCCCACGCATATGCCGTAAAAGAAGCACGAGAGTACCTTCAGTTGCTCCGTGCGTTTGACGAAGAAGGGCGACTCTCCCATCGGGGCAAACGCATCTTTCAACTGCCTCTCGACTCCGCGCTGGGACGCCTCCTCATCGAAGCCGAACAACAAAACGTCTTGGACGGCATTTTACCTCTTTGTGCTGCATTGAGTATCCGGAGGCGGGTATTTTCACACAGACCCAAAGATCCGGATCTGGACATCCGCTCGGAGAATTGCGACTTGAAAGGTCTAATCCGTGCCATCATCGAAACACATCCCAAACAGGTGTACCCGGAAGCCAAACGAGAAGGCTTAGAGCACCTAAGGCGACTGCAAAGGACTTGGCCACAAATCACCCCCCGCTTACCCAAAAATGTGGGAGACATCGCGATGTGCATCATGCGAGCATGGCCGGACTCGGTTCACGTCGCACGGCGTCGCGGGAAAAGAATCGCCTGGAGCAATGGAGGCACGGAAAAAGAATTGTCACCCCACTCGGTGATCGATACAGAGAAGACCGATGCGATTATCGTATTGGCGATCCATACGAAAGGAAGGGATCAGCGCAGCCGAAAAGCCTTTATCACCGCTGCCACCCCTATTCCGGTAAACTGGATTGCAAAAGCAAAATTGGGACGATCCAAACTGCGTTCCGTCACCTTGGAAAACGGTGAAATGAAGGCCGTCGTCGAACGCCATTATGCCGGAAAATTGGTCGAAACCCGTCTTTGTCCCCCACCGCAAGAGTTACTGGCAAAGTGCGCAGCAGAACTATTCCTAAGCGGACGTTGGGAACGTGCATTTTTATCACTGGCAAAAGAACGCTATCGCTACAAAACCATGGCCGACGCTCTTTCAGGGATACCGGTTCGACAAACCTTTGAGGAGAATATTCTACGACAATTGGAAGATATGGAACTGGAAAGCCCCGAAGACCTCTTTTTATTGTCGGGAGAAGATCTCGTTCTCCCTGCGGTAGACATCCTCACAAAGGACAAGATTGACAGAGAATTTCCTA
>JAYYRF010000030.1:0-4231 GCA_036127535.1 Myxococcota bacterium
AGTGCGCGCTTCCAAGCGCCTGGACGAGAGAGGGTACCGGTGGGCAAGAGCAATTCACCTACATCGAATAGACTTCGATTGCCCAACCCAAAGGCCGGCAGCGTATTCATCATCACGAGGGATTGCAACAGAAAGATTCTACGATTCATTGTTCTCTCCATCCGTAGGCGTTCGTTTTGCAAAGGACAACAGCGCTTGCAGGAAAAACAGAACCAAGACCACCCAAATCAACCAAGGAGCCAGCGCTGCTTTCTGGATGTATCGATCCGGAACGACCTCGGAAGCCACTGCAAGGAGCTCATCTGACACCCGAATGTCAGACTCTTCCGGCGAATAGTTGACCGCGATCTGTGCGATGGGAGGTGCTCCAGAACTCCGGAGCAGATAAGGACCTGCATGCTTGGGGCGGAAGATCGCTTTTCCTTTGTTATAACGAAGCCCAACGCTGCCCTTTGGACCTTCTAACACTACTTCTGTACTCCCTTCCGGCAAATCGATTTCAACCAACTCTCCAATCGTTGCCATCTTTCGCATCCCTCCAAGTGAAGAGGCTCCCCCAAGATACGTGACAATGCGCTGAACGACCGGCATAAATATAGCTTGAAGAGGAAGATTTCCCCAAGCGTGATCAACGGTTCCCAACAGGAGCAGTATACGACCCTTCCCCACTTTCTTTTCCAGCAATAGGGGCATTCCGTTTTCCAAGGAAAGCAAAACGGTCGTGTCCGCCGGCACGTCTTGTACGCTGAAAATCTTACGCCAGCGAACACTGCTGAACTCGAGGGCACCGCCTCGAATAAAGGGGGAGAAAAGCTCTTGCGATAGATCAGGAATGGCCGTTGCCTTACCTTCCTCCCCCGATTGAGCCAGCGACTCGATCTTGCGAAGCTTCGCGGGCATAATCTCTGCGAAGGAAGAATTGTATCGTTCTGCCGATACATTGTTGCCCAACGATATCATTAGTCCACCACCATTTCGGACAAAGTCGATCATGCCGGCCGCAATGGGAGCTGGCTCCATCACATTTGCGAGGAAGACAACGCGATGCACCTCTGAATCTAAGGTTTGAATGCCACTGGGGCCAACCACATCGGGCAAAGTCTCGTTTTGTGCTCCAAAGGGTGCGAGCGCCCGTTCTAGGAAATAGACCTCGGAGTTGATGGTGGTAACACCGGGCTCACCGTCTACAACCAAAACCCGAGAGGCACCAACCCGCGGGAGGTGAAAGTAAAAGTCATTGTCGAGTTCGAGAGTGGAGTCTTCAACTTGGATCGAACCGATTCCACCATCGGCAACGCGAGGGACAGTTATAAAATTTTCGGCGACACCTTCCGGTTCCGTTTGCACAAAATTTCGAATCTCCGTTCCATCCGGCAGACGCGTTGTGCACAGAACTTCTTTTTTCTCCTTTCCGTAATTCATCAATTGATAGCGAAGCGTTCCCCCTTCTAACCCATCGCCGTATTTGGCAGAGAGAACGATGACGTTTTGTGGCTCTTCCGGTCGCACAACTTGTGGATACAAAGACCCTTTTTGATCGGACAGGAGTTGGATTTCATCTTTGAGGACATGAATGGTGTTCGGCCCGGCCTCATCGGTGTATACATATACATCTCCCCCCTCTCCCAAAAGGAGACGACGGGCAAGTTTGATTCCACCCAAGAGATCTGTCTCGCCGACGGTTTGCTGAATGTCTTTCAAAGTTGCCAGTGCTTCGGAGCGATCCGTCAGAAGTTCATCTGTCCATCCGACAGCTTCTTCTCCCACGCTCACAATCCCGTACTTCGATCCTTCAGGGCTATTTTGAATGCGTTCGATCGCATCTTCTTTGGCTTTTAAAAAGGCGGTGTTTTTGGCGGGGAACAATGGGTTGGAAATTTTTTGATTCATCGACAACGAATTATCGAGAACGATGACCATCGTCTTTGCGGTGGGCAAGTTCGGATCTATCCCCAACCAACGCAATTCCGGTTGGGTCACGACCAAAGCTATCGCAGAGATTGCAAGAATACGGAGCAATAAGAGGAGCCAGTCTTGTATCTTTCGCCTTCGTTTCGTCACTTCGGGCAATTTACGCAACAGCATCATGGCGCCAAACTGGATCTTACGCGTTGGATTGCGTTGAATCAAGTGCGCCAAAATGGGAAGCAAAATCAACGCTCCAATAAAGAGTGCGCCTGGGGTTAGCCAACCTAAGCTCATATTTACACTCCCCGTAGCATTTGGATAAAGGTCCGCTCAAGAGTCTCTTCATAGGCACACGGAATATACACGGCTCGACTTTTCGCACTCCACGACTTTAATTCATCGAGGTATTCGTCCACCACACCGAGAAAACTCTGCCGAATGGCTGTACTGTCCAAATTGAGAGGACTGCTTTCCTCAGGAGATAAAAATTGCGCCGTCTCATCAAAGGAAAGAGCAAATTCTTTTTGCGAATACAAGTGAACCAGCCGAAGATCCGCCCCCATCGCCGCCAAGCCGGAAAGAGACGGGCCCCAACGTTGGGGTTCTTCCATAAAATCACTCAAAACGAACACGAGAGAACGCTTGGGCAGTACGTGTCCCAAATCTTGAAATCGGTGCTCTAAATTCGCGTTATTCTTGGGTCGAATGGCCGCAAGATGGTTGAGAATCGCGGCCAGTTGATTGCGACTGCTTTGCGGACGCAACCAATTAACCTCTTGCCCCTCTCCCCCCATGATGAAAAGTCCGACTTTCTCTCCCCTCCTTTGGGCCAAAAGAGCTAACGTTGCCGCCAACGTGATCGCTTTTCCGAAACGAGAATCCGTGAGGGAAGGAAGTTCAGCGGCTCCAATCGCCATATCGCCACTGGCATCCAAAGCGAGAACGACCGAAAGCTCTGTATCGGCTTGTTGTCTTCGAACGAGCAACCGTTCCGTTCTCGCAAATACGCGCCAATCGATATCGCGCACGGAGTCCCCGGGGGAATACTCTTTGTGTTCTGCAAATTCGACGCTTCTCGTTATTTTTGGACTTCGGTGCAAGCCAAACCGATACCCCCAAACGAGTTGTCTGGCCTGCAAATGCAAAGCCGCCGCACGCTCAATAATCTCCGGACTCCAAACTTGAGACACTATTTCGAAACCGATTGGAGGATCATCCGAACCAACTCTTGGGAGGAAACTCCCTCAGCCTCCGCGCGGAAATTTTTCACAAGACGATGCTGTAAAACCGCCATTGCGACGGCTTGTACGTCTTCGTACGAAGCGTTCGCTCGACCGTCTAAACCGGCGCGGACACGGGCTCCTATGGAGAGATACTGCGAAGCGCGTGGCCCTGCGCCCCAGTGTACGTATTGGTTGATGAAATCCTTCGCCTTCGGCCCCGGACGAGTTGCCCGCGCCAATCGAACCGCGTAGGTATCCACGTCTTTGGGAACAATGATATCTCGCAGCAACATTTGATAGCTCAGCAGCTGCTCCTTTGTTAATATTTGGTTTACCGATGCTTCTTGGGTACCCGTTGTGAGGCGAATAATTTCCAGCTCTTCCGCTTCCGATGGATAGCCGACAAAGATGGAAAACATAAAGCGGTCGAGTTGCGCTTCGGGCAATGGGTACGTACCCTCCTGCTCGATGGGATTTTGGGTTGCGAAAACAGAAAAAGGCAAATCCAAATGGTAGGTTTTTCCTCCTGAACTGACTTCCTTTTCCTGCATCGCCTGTAGAAGAGCCGCTTGGGTTTTGGGCGGCGTGCGATTGATCTCATCTGCGAGTAGCAAATTACAGAAGACCGGCCCCTTCACAAAACGCATAGCTCGCTCTCCAGTAACTTTATTCTCCTCTAAAACATCTGCCCCGGTAATGTCAGAAGGAAGAAGATCCGGTGTAAATTGGACGCGGCCAAAATCCAGCCCTAAGGTCTTAGAGACGGTGTTGACCAATAGAGTCTTGGCCAAACCGGGGACACCGATAAACAAACAGTGACCACCACTAAAAAGAGATATCAACATCTCTTCAATCACCTGATCTTGGCCTACCACCACGCGATGAATCTCTTTGAGAAGTTGATTTTTTAAACTGGGTAGGTCTTCGAAGTCCTGCTCAGCCGAGGGATTCTTTTCCGTCATTCGTGTCTCCTTTTATTTGGAAAGATGTTTTGCTCCACCACTTCGGATGATGTTGAGATAGCGTTCGTGACGTTGCGCTTTTTCTGGATTTCCGAGTTTGGTGTACAGTCGTTTCAATGATGATTCTATCTTGGGATT
>JAYYRF010000031.1:0-5051 GCA_036127535.1 Myxococcota bacterium
GGGACACACGTATCTGCTTTGCATACCAGCCATCTCAAACGAATTTGATCCGCTGATGGGTTCTGTACGAATAGAGTGACTTTCTCTTCGTAACCGTAATTAACAATATCACCATCAAGCTGGATTTTTTTCGGAACGGGAAAGAGAAGCTGGCCATCGGACTCGAGGTAGGTTTCCATACCGGAATCACCGGGATTTTCCCAGTAGATATGCCATTCAGGCTCCAGTTTGATTTCAACAGCGGCGATTTGAGGATGAAACGCAAAAGCCGTCAAGGAAACGATGCCCTTCATCACACACGCCTTATGAAGTTTGTCTGCGGCGTCCGATAAGGAGAAGACCAAATACAGATAGGGTCATCAGCATATCTTGCGCTTGCGCGCTCGCACAGGCCACCTTTGGCGCATTTTCCGCGTCGAATTCAGACTCGGGTGCTGGAATGTAATCCATCAACCACTCGTAGTTGGAATCGATCCGCGTAGCACCGGAACCACCACCGTAGCAAAGAGCGTTTTGATAATACCCAAAGACAAAGGAATTTACGCCCACCAGCTTGTAGGTTCCGTCGTATTGTAAGCGAAGCGCTGGGCCTCCGGAATCACCCGAGCATAGATTTTTCTGTCCGCTTTCGTCGAGGGAGTAAATAAACTGGTCATCCATATCTTGGTAGGAAATCGAAGCCCAGCGTTTTCGACCGGAATCATTGCGGTTATCACCCGTAACACCCCATCCGACATAAATAACTTCTTGACCACTCCAATTCGACGACGGCGTTTCCGTACTCAAGGAGATTGGGTCTACAGAAGTGATACCGTTGGTTAGCTCCAATACACCGATGTCGTGTTGCAACCGCTGGGCGTTGTACTCCGGGTGCATATACCAAGCCTCGATTTCATCATAGGTATAAATGTCATCTTGTGCGTAAAGAGAATCTCCCAAGACAAAAATCATCGACATGCCGTAACTCGCATACTCGTCCATCGCCTCGATGCAATGCGCAGCCGTAACAACCCAATGTTTATGAACCAGTGTACCCGAGCAGAAGGACGCACCACCATATTGCTCGGAATAATACATCAAAGCGCCGGCCTGAATAAAGCGATCGGTCGCCTCTCCGTTTACGATAGGTGGAGTGTTGATGTCGGGTAGGTCTTGCGCCATTACAAAACCAAGAAGAATGGAAAACATGAAATCTCCGTTTGAGAATACTAAAATAATAACGGGAAAAATTCTTCTAATTGTCTAAAATTTGTAATAGACTCGCAAAATGCTATTTTACAATCAACCAAATGGTCGAGGGAAAATTTTGCGTTATGAAAGAATATGCAAGCCGAAATTCCAACACTAAGAAATTGGCACCATTCGCCGTACAAAGGTCTCTTTATCGCTTTGGGCATCATTGTTTCATGCATAGCGTCCGCAGTCCTCGGCGTTCTTGACCTTCATCCTCTTCGCGGATCGCTGGCGGGAGATGTTCTATGGGCTTCTTTTACGATGTGGCTCTTTACCGGTTTGTTCATAACAGCTCACGATTCGATGCACGGAACCGTTCTACCCCAAAATCCGAAGTGGAACGCAAGAGTCGGCCAACTCGCGCTTCTGCTCTATGCCGGCCTCTCTTACAAACGTCTGCTCGCGGGACATATCGAACACCACAAGACACCGTCCACCGCATCCGATCCCGACTATTGGCCTTCTCGTTTCGGTCCGGTGTTTTGGTACCTTCGGTTTATGTGGCAATATGTGACCCCTCTCCCCATTATTCTCGTAGCGGGAACCTATCATACACTTGCGCACGGAGTCGGCCTAGAGATTCCTCGACTGTTCGGAATGTGGATCGCACCACAAGTGCTCAGTAGCGTGCAGCTTTTTTACTTTGGAACCTACCTACCGCACAGGCCAGGCACACCCTATCGTAGAGACGATCACCATCGAACCCGCTCGAATTCGTATCCGGAATGGCTGAGCTTAATCACTTGCTACCATTTCGGTTATCACTATGAGCACCATCACGCACCGTGGATACCGTGGTGGAATTTACCAAAGGCACGTCGCCTTTTGCAACATCCTCCGATTAAGATTGCAGAATCTTGAGCATATCAGCCCAAAGCGCATCGGCAACATCGACAATGCGACGGTTTTCCGCTTCCTGAAAACGCCCCCCTTTCGCCCAGTAATTAAAGGCACCGATGGCGGGTCCGGCCCAAATTTGGAAATCGCGCTTTCGGCTCACCTCGCCCGATCGCGCCCAGCGACTGCTTTGGCCGAGATACCAGCGGAATATAAGCGCCATTTTATGCTTGGCATCTTTCTCTGCTCGAATGAGCTGTTTGGTATCTCGACTTTGCCAATAGAACTGGGTCTCATCCCAAATCTCTTCAATTGTTCGTTTGAACAATAACCTTTCTAGTTTAGAGCGCTCATTGCTGGGAATGTCCTCGATAGAAGGATATCGAAGATAGAGTTCACGGAGCTTGTTCGAGCGAGGAGCGTACATAGAACCGCGCGTGAGAACTTGGACGTGTGCACCATGTTCAAACATATCGGGCGCAATACCGATCGCTGTATCAACGATACTCGCCTCACAAAGCATTTTTTTGACGATATCGCTCGTATCCGCTTCCTTGGTCGATTGATGTACCGAGCCGATCACAAGATAATCTGCCCCCAGCATCATTGCCGCCGCCATGGCTTTGGGCGTTCCGATTCCACCAGCGGCACCGGTATAAATCGTATGATGATACTCAGCGTTGCTCGCGTGCACCATCTCTTGAATGGTTGGAAAAATGACGGAGAGCGGTCTGCGATCGGTGTGACCACCGGAATCTCCCTCAACGGTAAGAGCATCGGCCATTCGAATATGCGATGCAAGTTCGGCCTGTTCCTCTGTAATAAGTTCTTTTTTCAACAAATGTTCTAAGATTCGCTTTGCAGGAGGAAGCAGAAATCTCTCTGCGACAGAGGGATGCGATATTTTGGCAAAAACGCGGTTGGGCGTATGTACGATACCCGCCGCATCTCGAAATATGCCATGGAGCCGGTAGCGAACCAATGCGGGCGTGAGCTGCATATAGGCAGATGCAGAGATCAGTCGAATCCGATACTTGAGATAGAGTTCGACCGTTTTCTCTTCCACCTGCGGTTGCTGTGGATTGTGCAACAGATTGAATCCAAAGGGTGTCTTGAGTGTGTAGAGTTGTTGTAGCGCATTTTCTACATGCTCCAAAGACAAGCCCCCCGCACCAAAAAACGAGAGCATCTGTTGGGATGACATCGCCTTGACGAGCGCAACCGAAGCGATGCCACCGGCCATAGCGCCGGCCACATATGCTCTTTTGAGATTATATTGATCCGAAAACGGACAGGAACGAGCAGTCGCTTCGCTTTCAACGCTCGTCTCTGGCACAACCACAGGTGGAGACTGCAGGTGTGTAGATGTAGTGGGTGGCAAATCGGAAATATCCATCTCTTCCGGGGGCATTGGCAAAGGAAGCGAGGATTGTAGATGGGTACCGTCCGCCCAAAAAGAATTCAATCGAAAAGAAGCTCCCTCATGCAAGAGTTCCAGACGTGTTGAACCATCCGTGATCGTTAGTCGCTGTTTGGGTTCTAGCAACGCCATCAGGGGTGCCAGCCCGTTCTCTTGCACACGCGATTCTAAGCCCCCTCCACTGGACCGCCCCTCGTGGAGAAGTTGCTTCCCTTGAAAAATTTGCAGTGTTTGCGCACCGTAATCGGAGAGGTATTCTTCTATGCTTTTTCCAGCCATCCTCTTCATTAATCCTTTGCGGTACGTACCAACCGAAATCCAGTTTTGCTCTCTTTGGAGTTTGGATCAGCACAGGAACGAAAAGCGGGACGAATCGTTGCTATGTCGTTTTCCCAAGAACCACCGCGTCGTGCCCGACCAATTGTGCTTTCACACTTCCGGCGGGGGATTGCACTGCGAATGGGGTCGGTGACAATGGCATTCTCGCTGGGATATTCATCATACCAATCCCATACCCATTCCCATACATTTCCTGCAGTATCATGTATGCCGAAACGATTGCCTTCTTTTTGTCCCACACGCTGAACCCGATCAGAGGCATTTCCACAGAACCAAGCGATCTGATCGATGGAGGTGCCATCCGAGAGTTCGAATGAACGACATAGATCCATACGCTCCATGTTCTCCGGCAATGCACCTTGACCGGAAGGTGTGGCAAAGTCCGCATTCGAGCCGGCCTTGGAAAAATATTCCCATTCCGACTCTGTTGGAAGTCGCCAACCGTCGCATTCTAAGCCCTCTGGCCAACGAATATTGCTGCCATCGATTTCATAGCAGCCTTTTACGCCTTCTTTTTCGCTGAGCGCATTCGCAAACGCGAGTGCTTCGTACCAGTTTACGTTGTGAACTGGATGTTGGGCATCTGATTTCCGAGGTATGCTGTTCCCTACCTCTTCCCATAAATCGTAAGTGATTTCATATTTACCCACATAGATGTCGCGGGTAAATCGAACTTCGTGTTGCGGATCGTCTTCCCGTTTGAGAATGGAATTTTTTGATGCTTGCGAACCCATTTTGAACTTTCCAGCCGAAACGCGAACGGTTTCATATATTTTAAAGCGCGTGTCGCGAACCTTTGGTATTTTATCGTTACGAAACGCAGTACAGCCTTCTCCTGCACTTTCCCAACGAGAAATTGGATTGGAATTGCGCATGGCGTGCAAGAGCTCATCGTCTACTGTGATCGCATCCTTATTCAGATCCCCCAAACCGTTTAATCCCTCGGTGAAAGCGTTCTCCAGTATCGAGGTGTTTTGGGTGGAGGCGACGGAAAAATAGCTGTGCTTTTCTTGGCGTGAGCATACATTCCAGTCCCTATCAACGACAAGATTGCCAGATTCGAGCCCGATCCCCGCATCCAGCGAATCGTTTATAATTAGGGTATGTTTCACACCAGAGTGCCTTAACTGTCTTTGTAGAACCGGAAGAGAGATACCCTCTTCCTTGTCTTTGGCATCGTGTGGCATGAAAATAGCTTGGTTTTCATCTGAAAGCTTTCCAT
>JAYYRF010000032.1:0-3154 GCA_036127535.1 Myxococcota bacterium
AAAATATTGGTGGAGTGCTTGGAGGGTACGTTGCGCATCAGCTATTGTCCCTATTGGGATACGGGGCTTGGAGCGTGCTTGCATTGGGAGGCATTTTCGCGTGGAAACTCGCCGGGCGTAGTTTGGGTGGGATTGGCCGGATGTTTGGATGGACAGGGCTACTATGGACTTTTTTATGCGCTTCGTCTTTGCTTATGCCGACATTGACCGCGGAAGGATATTACGCCGGTGGCATGCTCGGTCATTCTACGGTGGTCTTTTTGTCATGGATTATCGGACCAGCTGGCGCATGGTTAATGATTACCTGCTGTGCTTTGGTGCTATCCCTTCTCGTTGCTGGATTTGATCTGAGTAGCTTTACCAACCGTTGGATATCTCGAATCGAGACGGCTGGACCAAGCGTAGGAAAGCAAGGAATGTCTTTCGGTGCTGGTTTACTCCGTAGTATGCAGGACTTTTCCGAGCAGATGCGAGATAAAGTTCGCTCTCGTTCGAACGAAGACGACGAGGAAAGCGTATGGGAAGATGATACGGATTGGTACTCGAGAAGTCAGTACACCGACGACGGTTTGGAGGTAGACACCAGCAACAGTTTACCGCCATCTTCTCCGTTTGTGGATGAGGAGTTGGAAGAGAGCTTTTTTGGAACGTTTCCTGACGAGGTGGCGTCTTACGAGGACGAGCAGGATTTTACCAAAACAAAGATTCAAGACGAAGCATTGGTAGAAGTCTCTTGGGATCCCACCGTCGCTTCAGACCCGGGCGTAGCAGACAAGCTAAAAAATCAAACGCGTCGGAGGCGAAAGCGTTTTCAAGCGCAAGAAAGCCAAAGTGCGGAGACCGTTGGCAAAGACTATTCGATTGAAGAGCCTGCATTGAGTATGAAGGTGCGTTTGCAAAAGCAGGAGTACGTTCCCGAAGTTTCCGTTGAAGATCAATCCAGTTCTGTCTTGGATGAAGATATTTCCATTTGGTACCAACCATCAGAGCCTGATATACGGGAAGAGGAGGCTCTCAATGATTTGCTCAATGAGCTCGATCAAGAGAGTTCATTGAGTGATCCAAGCTCTGTCTTTGAATCTTTGGAAGTGCCATCAGTCCCGGCTCCGGCTCGAAAAAGAGAGCGTGCCAAGCCAACGTCTCAACAGCGCAAGACCAAGGTGGAGCGCAACGAACCCGCGCAGATGCAGGTTTCGCAGTCGGTCGTTTCGGAGAGTCCTATAGAAGAAGCGATAGCGCTTGAAGAAGATCCGCGTCCCAAAAAGAAGACGCGCGCGTCAAAGGAAAAGACGAGTAGCAAATCCAAGCAGAAAAAAGGTGGAATATCCCTCCCTGAGTTGCCCGTAGGCAATATGCAAGAAGATTTGCCCAAGAAGCCGCTTTCAAAATCCAGAAGTGAGAAGCAGTCTGTTAAGGATGATATTAAGGTACAACCCGGTAACTTGGTCTCCGGCGGGAAAATCGATGTTGAAGTCGTAAATCCGTTCAAAGACTTTCCACTCCCATCTCTTTCTTTGCTCGATGAGCACGCAGAAGAAGTGGCTCATTTTGACGAGAAGGAATTACAGCGCTTGGCTGTAATCTTAGAAGAGCGTTTGGCTGATTTCTCGGTACGGGGAGAAGTCATGGCAATTCGACCTGGGCCGGTGATCACAACCTTCGAGTTCAAGCCGGCTCGTGGAATTAAGGTCTCTAAGATTTCTGGTCTTTCGGATGATATTGCAATGGCTTTAATGGCGGTTCGCGTTCGCATTGTCGCACCCATTCCGGGCAAGGACGTTGTCGGTATTGAAATACCCAATACTACTCGACAGGTCATTTGGGCGATGGACATGATGGGCTCAGATGATTTTCAGCATTCCAAGGGAAGTATACCCATCGTTTTGGGTAAATCGGTCGAAGGGCTACCGGTCGTTAGTGATCTCGCCAAAATGCCACACCTCTTGGTCGGCGGAACAACCGGTTCGGGTAAAAGTGTGGGAATCAATACGATGTTGATGAGTATGCTCTACAAGCATTCTCCCGAAACCCTACGATTAATTCTGATCGATCCGAAGATGCTCGAGTTCGAAATGTACCACGATATACCGCATTTGCTTCATCCGGTCATTACCGACCCACATTTGGCTACTGGTATTTTACAATGGGCATGTGATGAAATGGACTCGCGATACGCCTTAATGGCGAAGTTTAAAACACGGACGATCGGTTCGTTTAACAAGAGACTGGAAAAAGAACTCAAGGATTGGACGCCCGAGAAGGCCCGCGAATTGGCGCCATTGGATTGGGATGGTGTGGGTGTACCCCCTGTGCCGAAAAAAATGCCTTATATCGTCATTGTCATTGACGAGCTCGCCGATTTGATGATGGTTGCCGGTAAGGACGTCGAATCATCTATTATCCGCATAGCACAAAAAGCCCGAGCTTGTGGGATTCATCTTATCGTTGCCACGCAGCGTCCCAGTGTCGATGTTATCACGGGAATGATCAAGGCAAACATGCCGTGTCGAATCTCATTCCAAGTTCGTCAAAGAACGGACTCTCGCACGATTTTGGATCAAAATGGTGGGGAAAATCTTTTGGGGAAAGGAGACATGTTGTTTCTACCCCCCGGAATCGGATCTTTGGTTCGATGTCATGGCCCCTTTGTTTCCGATGATGAGGTTCGCCGCGTAACGGACTTCTTAAGAGCCCTTGGTGCACCGGTCTACGAGGCCAAAGTCCAGTCAGAAGCACCTGTCATTGACGAGGCAGAGGACAAAGACGACATGTACGATCTGGCGCTCGAGTATGTTGCGGAAATGGGCAAAGCCAGTACCTCTATGATCCAACGAAAGTTTAAAATTGGATACAATCGCGCTGCACGGATCATCGACATGATGGAAGAGGAAGGAGCGATTTCGGGTCCCGACGGCTCCAAGCCCCGAAAGGTTTTCGTCTCACCGTCCAGATAGTCTATCGATATAAAGCCAGCGAATCGGATTATTAGAGCATATTCGAACGTTTCATTCTTCTTACAAGATTGTTTTTTGTTTCGATATTGTCAATTGCGTCGATTTGTAAGATAGGCTAGATGCATGCGAATGGAGGAAGAATGCTTTTTTTACAGTTTGCTCTTTGGGCTATGCCAAATGCCAATGCGATGAAGGTCGAT
>JAYYRF010000033.1:0-28672 GCA_036127535.1 Myxococcota bacterium
AGCAGGCAGAGAGACAAGAGGCCGAGGAGGAAGAGAAAACCATACAAGCGAAGGAAGAGGCGCGGATTCGCAGAGAAAAAGAGGTCGGTACCAAAGAGCTCACAAAGAACAAAGAGATTGAATTGCAAAAGAAGAGAGACGAAGCAGAAATGCTTTCGGCCGAGCAAGACAAGCTTCGTCAAGCGGAGATCGCTTTGAAAAATAGAGAGCGTGAAGTCATCCTGAAAGAAGAAGAAAATCTTCGTTTGAAACTGGAAGAGCAGAAAAAGCGAGAAGAGCGCGAAATTGTTTTGGAGATTCAAAAACAGAAGAAGGCGGAAGAGGAAGCCGCGGCTTTAAAAGAGGCGGAGGGCCGTAAAATAGAGCAAGAAGAACGAAATTTAACGATCCAAGAAGAAGAGAGCGCAAAGCGTCTCCAGATCGCAAAGGTTATCAATGCAGAAGCAGAAGCCAAAGAACAGCGCATCAAAGAGGAAGAGGCCGCCGAAGCTCGCAAGAAAGTGACCCAAATCGAATCGGAACTCGCAAAATTTGACCTCCAAAAAACCGAAATCGAAGCGGATTCGCAAAAGATGAAAGCAGAGGCCAACGCCTTCGAAAAGGAGCGACTTGCAGATGCACAAGCCCGCGAGTTTGCGGCGACGGAGATGGCGAAGGTACAGGTCGAGCGAGATCGAGAGGATTTACGGAAACTTCGCATTGAAAATGATGATCTCGAGTTGAACATATTGGATCGACGGGGGATCGTGGAAGCGGAGAATCAGAAACGCAGCGGGCAAGCCAAAGCGGCAAATATTCGCGACGAAGGAGA
Source organism: Myxococcota bacterium (assembly GCA_036127535.1). Lineage (GTDB taxonomy): Bacteria > Myxococcota_A > UBA796 > UBA796 > UBA796. The sequence goes on from JAYYRF010000033.1 coordinate 812, forward strand.
AGCCAAGGCCATTACGATTCGAGAGCAAGGTGTTGCGCAAGCGGAAGTCGAAGATCGAAATGTCGGTGTAAAAGAGCGTGCAAATACCGTGGAAGCATCGCGTATTCGTCAAGTTGGTGAAGCTGAAGCGGAATCTCATCGCCTGATCAAACTGGCCGAAGCAGAGGGCATGGGCAAACTGGCAGACGCCCAGAAGTTATTGGATAGCATCTCTCAAGATCGGGAGGAGTTCCGATTGCGACTTGAAAAAGACACCGAAATTGCTCTTGCTCAAATTGGCGTGCGTAAGGACATAGCATCTGCCCAAGCAGCGGTTCTCGCAGAAGCGTTCAAGGCCGCTGACATTCAAATTGTTGGAGGAGACGGACAATTCTTTGATCGCTTCATTCACGCCGCCTCGATGGGGCAAGCATTGGATGCTGCGGTCAATCACTCCCAGACCATCCAATCTCTTTCAGAAGATTATTTGAGCGGTAAGGAAAATATCGTACAAGACGTAAGCACGGTTTTGACGTCTCCTTCGCTCGGAGCGACGAACCTGCGGGATGTGTCCATCACTGCCATTCTAACGCAATTGGCCTCTGGAGCGGACAAGGACAAAAAGAAGAAGTTGGAACAACTTCTTGCACAGGCAGCCAAACTCGGACTGGATAAGTAGAATCCATTTTGTACTGGAGTGATCCATGGATGATTCGAGCACCCCTGCTGGGGAAGCACTTGGTGACAGCTATCAGGTTTTAAAGTCTCGTTTAGAGAAATATGCACAAGACTTGGGTGCAAAGGTTCAAAAAGTGAATCAGCTACGCGAGTCCACCTTTGGCGCCTCGAGATTCGAGCTCTTGAAGCGTCAAAAAATTCGAACCCACAATAAATGTATTCCGATTGACATCTTAAACATCAACGGCAACTTGCTGTTTGGGTACAATGTCTATGTTGCGTTACGTCAGCATATCGAAATCACAGATACCTTTGGATTGTATCATTTTGAAGAGAGTGAGAAAGGGTTTGAGTTCTCGAGAATTGAAGAAGGCGAGCCCCTTGCTTTCTTACAAGACCAGCAATTTGTACGAGACTATACGAATCTCTTGAACTTTAATCGCAGAGCCAAACTCATTCAGTTTCGCATTATCGGCTCTAAGATTTTGGCGATTTTTCAGACGGGGGCTTCTCATCGAGAATTTAAAGCGTTTCGTTGGACCTACGATGGGTTTTCTCATCCGGTATACAAGGACGAGTTCGGACAAGAAGACCACGTTTTTCCCATCTCCCACGATTTTGATTGGATTGAGACCACGAGCGAGGATCAGGTGCGTGGAGAGCATCCACACATGAATATTCAAGATCAGATCTTTGTGGAGACGGTAGGGGGTGATCTGACGATCAAAATTGAAAACAACACTGCAGATGGAGAAGGGATCTATTCAGAGCCGGTGGAGGATCTCAATCAAACCTTGGATGATGGAAAGATAGCCTATGCCTTTGTTGGTCAGCTCATCCTATTGCGCATCGTTCCCCGTATGGAAGAGCCTCGTTATTTTGTGTTCAACTCCCTGACCCATGAAGTGACGCGGGTGGATGCGATCGGTCTCTCTTGCATACAGTTGCCGGAAGATCACGGTGTAATTTTTCCCGGAGGCTACGTGTTGGCTGAGGGGGGATCTCGACTGTTCAATTTTGACACAACGGATTTAGAATACAAAACCAGAATAGATGCACCCAATGGTGAGGATGTACTTTTTGTGTATTTGCGCCGCAGCGACGGTTGTTACCTATTGTTGCCGTACAACATCGTGAACAAGGAAGTGAAGACTCCGATTTACTGTAACGGATATTCGATCTTTGAAGATGGGAAGCTCGTGTTCTTTCAAGCGAAAGAGGAGCCGCAAAGTGTCCATGAAATGCAAATATGGGACACCCCTTTTATGTCGGAAGAGTATGCGGCGGAGGCAAAAGAAAGAGAGGATGGTTCCTTTCTACAAGATATCGGTAACGCGGAGTTGGTTCGTGCAATCTCCGACGTGAATTCGTTGCGTCAATTTATCGGAAACCCTGAGCCTACGGCGAAGTTGTATGAAAATTTGGTTCGTTCTTGCGAACGCATGCATCAAAATTATTCGTGGCTCGAGCATCCAGATGTAGGGAACCTGCGGGAAACGACGGAGCAATTGCGTCTGACGGCTGAGCAAATTATCGACGAATTCGATAAGGTGGCTGCGCAGAAAAAACGAGCCATTCAGCAATTGAAGGAGGCGCGAAAAGGCGTAAACGCTATCTTAAGCAGTCTTCGGCCAGAGCGATTCCGTCGGATTGAAGAGTACATGAGTGGCATGGCAACGCTCGATAAAGAATCTTCCTCGGTTCGAGGCTTACAAGATGTAAAGTACATGAATGTAGAAGGCGTCCAAGCGTTGTCGCAGAAACTCGACGAAAGAATGCAATCTTTGTGTCAGCGATGCGCGTCCTTCCTGCAAAAAGATGAGGCGTTCAAGCCCTTGCAAAAATCTTTGGAGGATATGGCTCGCAAGATCGAAGATTTAAAGAAAAGTAAGGAGGTCAATCCGCTTTTAGAGCGTTTGGATTCCTTGATGGATGGACTGGATGTTTTGCTGGATGCAAAGGAACGTCTCCAAGTAGACGATGCAGAGCTACAACTGAAGATTAACTACAATATTCAAGATGTTCAGCGGAAGAGCAATCAAGTGAAGATTGCATTGGATAAAAAAGCCAAAGATATCCGTTTTGTTGAAGCTACAGCTCAATTTAGTACCGAATTACAGCTGTTTGATCTTTCTTTAGAGAGTGGATCAGCCCGCGCCGAGACACCCGAGCAATGTGACGAAGAACTCTCTCGTTTGTCCGGTATGCTCGATGATCTGGATGCTCGTTTTGGTGACATTGACGAATTTGTCGATCAAATCGACGAGAAGAGAGAGCTTCTGCAATCGAATCTTTTTTCTCGTAAGCAGCAATTGCTAGAGAAGCGTCAGCAACGTGTTGCGCGCCTCTTTGGGAATGCCGAGCAAATCATACAAGGGCTTTCAGAACGAAAATTTGATGACATGGGAAGCTTGCGTAACTTCTTCGCGACCGATCGACGTGTACAGCGAGTTCGAAAACTTGCGGGGCAGATCTCGGAGTTTAAAGAACCGAATAAGTCAGAAGAGTTGCTGTCTCGTCTGAAGTCGACAGAGCAAGATGCATTGCGAAAACTTCGCGATGCGTCAGAGCTGTTTGAAGCCGGGTCGAACTTGATTAAATTCGGTTCGCATCGCTTTGCAATAAATACTCAGCCGTTCGAAATGACCATTGCTCCGTATCAAGATGGCGTAGCCGTTCACATTACCAACACGGACTTTCATGAGCCCATTCAAGATCCCGAATACTTGGCAACGCAAAAATACTGGGGTCAGTCCGTTGTTTCTGAAAATGAAACGGTGTATCGGGGCGAGTATTTGGCCGCATCTTTACTTTTTGCCGCAGAGACGGGTACTGATGGGCTATCGATTGCCAAACTGGAATCAGCAGCAGATTTGGGCAGCGTTGTCGACAGTTTCGCCTCGAAGACGCCCAATGCTGGGTATGTAAAAGGGGTTCATGATGCGGATGCGGTAGAAATACTGAGAGCATTATTACGATTACGAAAGGATGCGGGGCGATTGCGCTTTCCCGCGAGGCCGCGGGCAGCTGCGGTTTGGTGGTGGACGTCTTTGTCGGATAAGGATCGAATCGAGCGCTGGAAAAAACAAGCGCTGAGCTTCTCCATGATGAAGAAGTCTTTGGGTGCCGGTTCCAGTTTGGGGTTTGCGAGAGAAATATCGAATCACATTCGAGATTACCTACAAGAGCACCGTATATTACCCGACCTAACAGAGCATGAACTCGAATTGGCCGGCGTGTATTTGTCGGAGGAGATCGCGCAGAAAGTCCCTAAATTTGTTCTTTCGGCGGCCGCGGCAGAAGTGGATACGCTGTTTAAAAATCGACTTCGAAAAACCGCAGCGCTCAATGAGTTCAGTAGAGATGTTCGGGCGTTGACAGAAGATCGGTTTGCTCAATATCAGTTGGTGACCGCTTGGGTAGCGGCCGCGATAGACTCTTTATCCCCCACCAATCCTCATATCGCAGCGGAGCTGGTTGCGTACCTTTGTACGGATTCCAGTTTATGGCAGGTTCACACCGTTAATATTCGTGCAACGATAGAGAGTCTACAAGGGCAACACAAACGGATCAAGGATTCAAAATTGGATATCCGTTACGATGAATTCTTGGAGCGGTTGCGGTACTTCCACCGGGTGGATGTTCCCGGATTTCGTCGCTACCGAGAGATGCGCCGCGTGTTTATTCAGAAGCAAGACAAGCGTTTACGACTCGATGAGCTACGGCCGCGCGTCTTGACCTCCTTTGTGAGAAACAAGCTTATCAACGATGTTTATCTGCATTTGATCGGCGATAATCTCGCGAAGCAAATCGGTGCGGCTGGTGCCAAAAAAAGAACCGATCTGATGGGTATGTTGCTTTTAATCTCCCCGCCTGGATACGGAAAGACAACGTTGATGGAGTATGTCGCTTCTCGGATGGGTATGGCCTTTGTCAAGGTCAATGGTCCAAGTCTTGGTCACGACGTTGTTTCCCTTGATCCGACAGAGTCTCCGAACGCTACGGCGCGCCAAGAGGTGGAAAAGATCAATCTCTCTTTCGAGATGGCGAACAATGTCATGTTGTATTTGGATGACATACAACACACCAATCCGGAATTCTTACAAAAGTTCATTTCGTTGTGTGACGGGCAGCGTCGAATCGAAGGCGTATGGAATGGTCGAACGCGTACATATGATCTTCGGGGAAAGAGATTTTGTGTCATTATGGCAGGAAATCCATATACGGAAACGGGCGAGAAATTTACCATCCCCGATATGCTGGCAAACCGTGCCGATATTTACAATTTGGGGGATGAGCTGTCGGGAAAAGAGCATCTCTTTGCGCTGTCTTATATTGAAAACTCTTTGACCTCCAATTCCACTCTTGCGCCTCTTTCGAGTCGCGAACAAAAAGATCTCTATCTGTTTGTGAGAATGGCCGAAGGCGAAGAAGTCTCGGCTTCTGAACTGAGTCACGATTACTCTACCGCGGAAAGAGAAGATATCGTGAAAACGCTGCAGAAGATGATGATGTGTCGCGATGTCCTACTCAAAGTAAATTCCGAGTACATCTTCTCGGCTGCACAAGACGATCGATTGCGTACGGAGCCTCCGTTCAAGCTTCAAGGTAGCTATCGAAATATGAATAAACTGTCCGAGAAGATTGTCCCAGCGATGAACGATTCGGAGGTTTTATCTTTGATTACGGATCACTACAAAGGGGAGTCTCAAACGCTGACAACGGGTGCGAGAGCCAATCTGTTGAAGCTACAAGCGTTGCGAGGCATTCTTTCTGAAGCCGATGAGAAGGAGTGGGCGCGTATTCGGGATGAGTTTGTCACCATCCGTCGTATGGGTGGAACCGGAGATGATCCGGTCGCGCGCATGACGGGATCGTTGAGCCTGATCTCAGATCAACTCAAAGACATTCCCAAGTCTCTACGGGCGTCGCAAGATTCCTTATCAGAACATCTCAAGGAAATCCCGCATGCTTTCAAAGATTCACATCATACCCTTTCGAATCATCTCTTGAATATTCCGGCGGCATTGGAGTCTTCGAAAAAGGTTCTAAGCGAACATTTAGCGGAGATTCCTGAAGCGGTAAAACAGGCAGGCGACCCTGAAATATCCAAACAGCTCACGCACGTCTCTGCCCAACTTAGCGCTTTAAAGGAGAGTTTGGATGACACCCAAATCTTGGAGAGAGGTTTTATTTCGTTGCGTAAAGATTTACAATCGATCTCCGGCACTCTGCAGCAGCCATCGTCTACGCTGCCACCGTTACAGAATATGCAGCAGGCAATCGTACAGCTTTATAATCTAATGTCGAGCGACTCTACCGCGGAGGCTTTGCGTTCTCTCAAAGACACGTTGGAAACCCGCGTCGAAGAAGAGAGATTATCGGTCTTGACTCATTCTCTACAGCAAATCAACAGCACGTTGATCGGTTTACAAGGAGGCACAGCGGTACCTCCCGCAACGAATGGTGATGTTATTGTTGAGCGCACACATAAAATTTTGCTCGAGGAAGCACAGCGTAGCTTTGCAGGGTTGCCAGCCAGACCCAGCGCCGATCCGACCTTGGCCGGTGCTTTAGAGGCGATCCAAACCTTGACAGAAAGAATTTCACAGCGTTTGAGTCACATTACCAAACCGGAGTTTCGCGATCGGATACTCAAATTGATCCAAGAGGATGTCGCCAAGGCACTGGTTGAAATTGCAGAAAACAGAAAATCGAAACCGGAATGAAATATTCCCATACCGAAATTTGTGTCAAAACCCCGGGAAGGGGATTTACCGATATAACCACCGCGATTGATAACGAGATTTCCTCGTCGTCCGTTTCACAGGGGGTATGCACGATCTTTATTCGACACACATCGGCTTCTTTGATCATTAGTGAGAATGCAGATCCAACCGTGCGAGGTGACTTAGAAGGTTTTATGTCAACGTTGGTACGAGATGGACATCCGGACTTTCAGCACATTTGGGAAGGAAAAGATGACATGTCTGCGCATATTCGATCCGTGATTACGGCCACTTCGTTGACGGTTCCCATTCGGGATTCTCGATTATATATCGGTCGTTGGCAGGCCATCTACCTTTGGGAGCATCGATATCATTCTCACAATCGTCTCGTATCGGTTAGTCTAATAGGTACAGATAGGTAATGATAATGATGAGGTCTCATTCATGATAACGATACTGTTTTTTTCGCTTGGTTGCATAGATATTCCAGAATCGACCCAAGAACAGAAACCTTCGCAACAGCCGACCAACACCAGTCAACCCACGAGTTCGACGGAAGTTCAAACAGATGTGGTTACGCAATCATACGAAAGCTTGGGATGTGCAGAGAGTTTTCTCTCTCGTTCAGAGGAAGAAGACCCAGAATGTTTGCGCAGTGGCAGCGGAGTTACGCTGGTGTACACCAAAATCCGTATTAATTCTTCGGAGGCGAATCATGCGGAAGGGCAGTTCTATATCATGCAAACCGAAGTTACCCAAGGATTATACGAGAAGGTAATGGGTGTAAACCCCGTTAAAAATTGTACCACCAAACTCAACAAAGCATCCATGGATCCGAAACAGCCCGTTTACTGTGTCTCCTTCGAAGATGCACTGCGTTTCGCCAATGCCCTCTCCGAAAAAGCATCTTTGACCCCGTGCTACACCTTTGAAGAGAAGGGACCTCGCTTGACAAACAATCTAAAGTGCGATGGTTTTCGCTTACCGACAAAGATCGAGTGGACGGGCGTCTTTGACCCCGTCGCTGAGCAGGACATATCTGATCAAGCTTGGTTTATGGTCAATTCGCAAGAATCCACTCATCCGGTTGCAACCAAGTCACCCAACCGGTTGGGGTTGTACGATATTTCCGGAAATGTGGCGGAATGGATATGGCGTGATGAGGGTCAAAGTCCATACACCTCCCATCTTCTTGGAGAAAAACGGATGGCCATCGGCGGATCTGCCGGCGATACATATATAAATTTACAGCCAGATACTGGACGTTTTCTGATGCGCGATGAGATTGATGAAGGTACGGGGTTTCGATTGCTTCGTACGCATCGGTGAAACATTGAATACATTCCTTCAGCTTACTCGAAAATACCTACATATTTTCACGGGGTATTTTCCATTCTATTTTGGCTCGCTTATATTGGGGTTCGGAGCCTTTTGGGCGTACCGAGAAATTGGTAACAATCAACGTGACTACATTTTGGTTCTTGTAGGGGCTTGTGCGCTGTGTTTGATCTTACTGGGATTTCTTTCTACAATTTTGGGCGCGATTTATTTAAAAATCTATTTGGCTCGCTTCCCGTTTACAGCCAATATCAGTATTATGGAGGGTCTGCGAAGCCAAACAGGCTTCCGTCTCCGACTTCCGTGGTGGCTCCCCCTGGTCCAGTGCGAGTGGAGATGGGTTGAGCCCGACGTAAAAGTTGAGTTAATCGATGATTTAGAGACGACGACTTTTCTTCGTCGCGGTCTTTGGGATTCGGTGATGCGCGAATTTGTTTTGGGAGACAACTTTGGTATTTGTCGGATTCGATTTCGGCAAGAGGTCGCCAGCTCTGTTGGGGTCGAGGCCAATCCGGGCAAGTTACAATCTCCCATGCTTGCTTTGGGTATGCAAGACGGATCCGACTTGTCGCATCCGCTTGGAAAACCATATGGGGACAAGGTTGATATTCGAAATTATGCCCCTGGCGATCCTGTTCGATACATCCTTTGGAAAATTTACGCTCGTACTGGTCAGTTGGTGGTACGAAAGCCGGAAAAAGCACTCCAGCCGGCTGATCGGGTTCTCGCATATCTGATATCGGCGAAGGATGATGCGGCCGCTGCGGGGGCTGTGACGGCAACCATTTCGGGTCAAACGCTGGGACGAGATTGGAAATTGGGAACCGACGGTTTTCCGGCGGCTGTGCAAGACCGAGAAGAAGCTAAAAATATAATTATTAAGTCTGCGCAGGCGTCTCCGGGTCAAGCCGCGGATTTATCGGCGTTTATCGATGATGCAAGTGATTCTCTGTACCAAAATCTATTGGTTTTTGCTCCTCCATCGCAGGGAAATTGGATTGATCGTGTAATTGAGCAGTCTCGTAGAATCAATATTTCAGTGATTATCGCTTTGGATGGCATTCAGGGCACACGGGCACTGGGCAGTTGGCGTCGATATCTTTTCAGCGAGGAGCATAACCCCTACAGTTGTACTGCCGACAAGGAACAGTTGAAACCGATTGTAGAGAAATTGCAGGCTGCTGGTATTGCCGTAAAAGTGGCGGATAGACAATCCGGAGCGGTTATAGACTCTACACTTCTCTATCAGGTTGCATCATGAAGTGGTTTCATCAGTCGGTTCGCGCACTTCGTTTTCCTCTTCGTATGATGACGATGATTCCGGTCGTTATCTCCTTGCTGTGGGATTATCAGCAAGGATACGCTATGTTTGCCTCGGTGTTGGCCGGCATGCTCGCTATCCCTGCGGGAGAGTATCTCGGCCGAACCAAAATACGAGCCTATCTCTTCTTTTTAGCGTTGATCATCGGTAGTGTTGTCGTGAAACTGCTAGGAGAGAGTCTCGGTTATTTCGATTTGTTCGCCTCCGTATTGGGCACTTCTTTGACATTGCAATTGCAAGCGATGCTGTATGGCTTTGGATTTGTCTTTCTCGTGGCTGCTGCACTGCGCGCACTGGCACATCGGAATATGATTTTCTTTGCGTTGGAGTTTTGGGCTATCGCATTGTGTTGTGCCGCATCGTTTGCTCCGCATCGGAACGGTAAGGTCTTACAGCCTCTGTGGCTCAGCGACCTGGCTTGGTCCTATGGACTGGAACCTACATATATTTTGGGTTTCATTGGCTCGGGACTCGCCTTGATGCTCGCTTTACTCACCCTGCTTGAAAAGACGAAGCGCATACCGTTTAGTATTGCATTGTTACCGTTACTCGCCCTTTTTATGTTGATCACGGTTCTTCCTTCTTCGGAACGGCTACAAGAACAACAGGCACAAGGAGCAAATGAGCTGTTGAAAGACATGCAGAGCGGCGGAGATCCACAAATTATGCGGGGTGGCCAGTCGAAGCCAGAACAAAACAAAAGAGATCGGGACGAGAACGGAAAGGAGCAAGAACGCGCGCAAAAAAACGATGGAGAAGGGCAAGGCCAAAGTTATCCTTTGGCCGTTGTATTGATGGAAACCGATTTTACTCCGCCTTCTGAATATTACTATATGAGACAAGAAGCTTTGAGCGCCTACAATGGAATCCGACTCACACCAACGCGAGATCGAAGCATACCGTACGATGGTATTCTCGGTTTCCCGATGGTTCCAGCGGAAGCGGCGGAAGCTCCTCCAATGGATGAGGGTCGGCAAGAGATTCAAGGCACCGTAGCCCTACTAACGCCGCACACCGCACCCTTTGGTATTGAAAGTATTATGTCGTATACGCCAACGAAGAATCCAAGACCGAGTACCTTCGTACAGACATATGCTTTTACGTCATCTGCGACGACATTCGATTACGAGGACTATTTAGATTATGCCGTTGGAAATCCCGATTGGGACGATAAGCTTTGGGAGCACTATACGATTGGGCCAGAAGACGAGCGTTACAAGCAGCTAGCCGACGATATCGTTTCGACATTACCGGATCGTTGGAGAGACAACCCCTTTGCCCAAGCGCTGGCGATTAAGCTGTATTTGGATGAAAATACGCGCTACACACGAAAAGTACGTCACGCGGAAGCGAAAGACCCCACAGCATCCTTTTTGTTCGGTCCGCAGAACCAGTTCATCGGTTATTGCGTTCATACATCACACGCAGCCGTCTTTCTATGGCGCGCGATTGGCATACCCGCCCGTGTTGGTGTTGGATACGCTGTTGAGGCCCAAAACCGGAGAGCTGACGGATTTATGATCAGCAATGTTGATGCGCACGCTTGGCCTGAACTCTATATGGAAGGGGTTGGATGGGTACCCTTTGACATTGCACCGGCAGAGAATTTGGATCAAGGAGCACAATCCATCGACGAGCAACTACGCGATTCTCTGATGGAGCTCGCGCGTGAGCAAGAACATTCCGAATTTCGAAGACCGATTGATTGGACTCTCTTATGGAAAAAGATCAAACCGATTATCCTCTACGGTTTGGGTGTTGTTTTATTTTTGGTGTTCGGTCTCCACTACGCGGTCAAAATATATCGACGAACCAGATTTTATTGGTCTCCTCTGCCACACTTTTACTATGTGAGTGCTTTGGATACGCTGTCCGAACAAGGATGGAGACGAAATTCGGGAGAGTCGCCCGAGGGCTTTGCTCGTCGTATCGATCTTCCTGCATTTCAGGTAATAACACAAGCCCATGTGGCAAATGCTCTCGGTCGGGATGTTGTGGATGCTTCTGGATTGGTCAAGCCACAGACCGAACTCTCGAGCCAACTTTCATCCAAGGTTTCATTTGGACGTAGAATCCTTGGTTTGTTGAACCCTTTTTCCTTTTATTTATCCAGATAGGAGTTCTATTGTTATGAGTACATCAAACACGGTCTTGGGGCTTGAGGGAGCGATGAACGTTGCATCTCGGCTTCGCAGCCGTCTCCGCTCGGCCATTGTGGGGCGCGATGAAATCATCGATTTGGTCATCATCGCCCTTCTAGCGGACGGGCATGTCCTTCTTGAAGATTATCCTGGTTCAGGCAAAACAACACTGGCAAAGGCCTTGGGAGAGTCCTTGATCGATCATGGTCGCGGTGATATCGTTGCGATGCGACGCGTACAATTTACGCCCGATTTGTTACCCAGTGATGTGACGGGAACGACGATATTTGATCCGGAACAACGAAAGTTCTTCTTTCGGCCGGGGCCCATTTTCGCCCATGTTCTGCTTGCGGACGAGATTAATCGCAGTTCCCCTAAAGTTCAGTCGTCTCTTTTGGAGGCGATGGCCGAGAAGCAAGCGACAATAGACAATGAAACCCATCGTTTGGACGATCTGTTCTTTGTGATCGCAACCCAAAACCCATTGGATTTGGCCGGAACCTATCCGCTTCCAACAGCGCAGCTCGACCGATTTCTGTTCAAAATTTGCATGCGTCATATCGATCCCAAAAAGGAACTCGACCTCTTGATCCGGTTTAGTGAAGTAAAGAAAGGCTTGGAGAGCACCTTACCACGCGTACACCGAGATGAAGTCATCGCCTCGCGCACCGCCATCGAAAATCATGTCCATATCGCGGATTCGATCAAAAAAGCGTTGGTCGATTTTGCTGTTGAAACAAGAGACAATGCGGCCACGATGCAGGGTGTTTCCACACGCTCCTTGGTTTTGGCGTTGACGGCGTTGCAGACTCGCGCCATGATGGAGGGGCGGAATTATGTATCTGCAGATGACCTCGTGTATCTCAGTCCGTATCTCTTCGCACATCGCTTGATGTTGCTGCCGGGTGCTAAAAATGCAGAGGAAGTTGTTGAAGCCTGTTTAAAAGAGCCCGTCAACCGATTGGCCCGGGCAATGGTACGCAGATGATGCTTTGGTTGCTTTCTTTGACGTGGGCTTCTCCTTGGAATCCTCATGAAGGAGGAGAAGCGGATGTTTTATTGGAGCTTCACGATCAGGAGAAGTGGATCGAATTGATGCCAAAGGCACGCCGATACGTCAAGTCCAACGCGAAGTCCTTTGTCGGTCATTTGACGCTTGGCCGATCGCTTTGGCTCGGACATGGTGAGCATGCACGCGCCATGCATCATCTGAAAGAGGCTAAAAAGATATATGTATCCCAATGGTCTTTTCGCGAAGAACCTCCTTGGAGACTGTACTCCCAAATCCTATTCTCTCTACAGAGTATTGCCGGCGATATGGGGGAGAATGAATTGGAACTGCAATTGATTGCGGATTACAACCGGGCGCAAGATGAGTTCGAGATGCAATTTGATTCCTCCTACGCAAAATTGGTCGGAGAGCGAGGATGGCCCCTCATGAAGCTTGAGAGGTACGACGAGGCGCGTTCTGCAGCACATGCGGCCATTGAAACGGGGCGTATTTGGCAAGAGAGTTTGGGTTACAACGTTCTGTGTGCTGTAGAGGCCGAAGAGGGCAACCGGCAGGCTGCGGCAGATAATTGCTTCAACGCGTTGGAACACGGGAGGGAGACGGGTTCAGGTATCGCCATCGATGCATCCAACGCTTCTAATTCATCCTTTGCCATTTTGGACTTTGATCGCGCGGAGGAGTTTGCGATCGAAGGAACCGCGGCAGGGGGTACGACGGCGCCGGCATGGATGAACCTACTCGACTTATATATTCTGGAGGGACGGGGCGAGGCTGCTTTGGAGGCGATGCTCGGTTTGCGTCAAAGTCAACTGGCGGATCCGCCGCATCTCCGCTCGCAGCGTCGTGCGGACATAGAGGTGAGCTTCGCAACGATCTTACTGCTGGCCGGAGAAGCTGAAGCGGCCATGAAGGCCATAAATAGAGCGATATTGGTTCCGGATCGACGTGGAACCATTTCGACGACGGAAGAGCAGACGCGCGGGAGTCACATGGCGCTTCGATACATGATCCGTAAGATGAAGGCAGAGAGAGAAAAAGAAAAAGTGGCTGCGCGAGGTATACTGGAGAGAACAAAGACATGGTTTTCACATCGTGCACCCGACCCGGGTCTAATCTCGGATGCCTCAGCCGTTCGCGGTGCCTTGTCGGATGAAAGCCGTCTGATTTATACCTTTCGGATCTACCAAGATAGAGGACTGGTCGATGTGTTACCGTGCATCATGGGCGACCTGGTCGAGATATTGGGGCCAGGGGTCTCGGCGGTTGCACTCGAAGAAGTGCGCGCCATCGATACGTTTCTCGGGATGGAAGCATATTACGATGCATTGAGCGCCGAGATCGCTTATCAGCGAGACGATGCCTCACAGGTGATACAGTACGCAACAAAGGCAAAGGATAATCTGCCACTGGCAGAGGCGATTCTCACGGGGCGTATGCATGCGTTACTGGGGTGGGCATATGTCCATCAAGGAGATGAGACTGTCGCTGTCAATCATTATGCAGAAGCATATCGCCAAGATCCTTCTATCTTTAGACGTCTTGGTCTATCGATTCCCATCATGATAGAAGTAGACTCTGGTGCTCTATCTTCCGAAATTGCAGCGGCTTTGCAACGCTCTCCGCGTTTCCACTCTTCTCATTTTGGATTTATCGTACAGGTTTCTGGTGGAGATGTTCCCCGCGTGTGTATGAGCACACCCTTGGGCGCTCAGTTGAACTGTGCAACATCACCACCTCGAACCAAAACAGTATTGGTGGAGGAAGAGGGCAAAGATCCGATCGAAAAAGAGGTTCGACTCGATGATCAAGAATATCTGTTTGAAATCGTAGATAACATTCATCTCCTATTTTTTGGTTTATCTTTTGGATCGTCCGGTGTAGATTGGAAATCGTTAGACGGGAGTACAACCACCTCTCGACACGCGACGCGAAAACAATTGAAGAAGCTTCTCGATGACTAAGAAGAGTGTTTCAAACGCTAAAAAAGTGATCTTTTCCCTCTTTACCGTGGTGATGTTTCTTACGGTTTTAGAGTTTGGTTTGCGTATCTTCTTGGGTCCGCTCCCCTCATCGGTACAAATCTATTCTTATGTAGGGAATCCAGAGCGCTGGTTTCAAGAAGTTGGCTCGATGGTTCGTCCAACCTACAAGCATCAGGCCGAGTCCTTTCCGCGCGAAACAAGCGGCTCACGACTCGCCTTTTTGGGCGGCTCCACAGTACATGGGGGTACGCCAACCGTTGGGCTTCATCAAGAGTTTCCCGCACTGGTCGGTACCGCAATGCAAATGAAAGCATTGAATTTAGCGCGGCCCGCCATTGATTCTCATGATATCCGAAAGATTGTCGAAGAGCTGAAAGAGTATTCCTTTGATGGTTGGGTTATCTACACCGGACACAATGATTTTGGCAATACCTACTTTTTCAAGCGCTTTGGTAATTGGTCTTCCCGCACGCAATTGGGGATCGGTGCCTTCTTATCCCGGTTTCGAATCTATCATCTGTTGCGTTCGGTGCAGCGTCCAAATGCCAACGGTGTCAACAAAGGAATTTCCATGTCGAACTTCAATGAAGAAGGCGTGCGGATGGAACAGAAGAAGGTCGCGCTCTCTTTGTTGCTCGATAATGTAGAGCGAATCTCTTGGCTGGCAAAATCGGAGGGTATTCCGCTGCTGTTTGTTGTACCAGCGGATTCGTGGATACAGCGACCTTTGGGGAAGTGTACGAAAAATATATGTTTAGAGAAGGAGCACCGAGTGGCCATGGAGCTTCTGAAGCGCTCTCCTGAAGAAGCGGTGAAGCGTTTGGCGGATATATGTGACCGAGACAGTATCCCGCTTCGTATACCGGCCTTTGCACAAGTCGCTTTGGAGGAGAAGTTACAATCCTTAGGGGTTTCGTATATTCACGCGCACCGCTCTCTTCCCAGAGATGCGAGGGGAGATTTTCCACAAGAGACGCTGTTCTTTGACCATGTTCATTTGTCCAAAAGAGGACACCAAGAGATGGCGGATCTCATTACGGCGAAGTTAAGAACGCTTATAAAACCCTAATTTGACCGTATTCTCGACGATTAGGCAACTTGGTCGACCGTCATTCCGAGAGAGGTTTCCGCGAGCAGAGGGCCGCGCAGCATTCGTTCGATTTGCTCGTAGGTATCGAGAGGTTGATTTTTAGACTGTGGGAATTCCAAAACCGGCTCAATCCGATCGGTCGATGCATTGACGGGCGCACTGGGCTGAGCGATGGTATCTGTTGATTTTGGATTGATTAGATAATCTTGAGGCCGCTCCATCGCCGAGGATTCTTTGCTTTCTCGTATGCGTTTGAGCGCGTCGGGTTCGACATTACCGGGTTGCGGTGCTTCTGGATTTTCAAATTCGGGCAGTTCTCTTACCGTGTCTTGTAGAGAGAGTTCGCTGGGTTGAACGCCTTCCAAATTGATGAGTGCTACCGTTTCGCTCAGTCGGTTGATTTTTTCTGTGCGCGGCTGCAGTGGAGGTGGAACCGGTGGATCCATTCTTTCGACGAGTGGTGGAGGCGCCTTTTTGAAATCTTCTTCTATGGGCGTTGGGAAAGGAGCCAAAAAGGCCGGTGGAATTTCGTTTTCAGGTGCTCTTCGCGCTTGCAGTTCTTCTTCGTGCTGATCGGCAATGCCTTGGCGCGTTTCAATATGTATGTATCCCAGATCGAGTTCTTTTCTCGGGTTGAGCTTATACTCTTCATAGGGAATGAAGATCTCTCTTTCCGCGGCTTCTTTTTGGAGTTGGTTCGTAAATTCTGGCTTTTCGATGGGGGCTCGCCCGAAACGTTGGGGCTCCATCGGTGGGAGTTCTCGACCTCGATTTCTCGATGATCGGGTTTCGACCGATTCTTCTCCGCGGCCGAAAAGCGATACCTGTTCCTTTTCCGTTTGAACGCTTCTTTCCCTGGATAAAGCAACTCTGGAAGACTCTTCCACTTCTCTTTCGAAGAAGTCGTTGGGCAAAAATCCTTCCAAAGCGTTGGTCGCGCGCGGAACATTACGAAGTTGCCGTATGAATGGATCAGACGGTTCTATCATCGAATTGGCTGCGTCTCCTTGCTGACGAGCCTGATGAACGACACTGTGGGCATCAATATTCGAATCGACGCGCTGTTGTCCCGCGGGAATCGCTTGCGAGCGGTTCGCGATATTGAGCTTTTGGCTATTCGGATTTTGAATGGGAACGACGCGTTTAACGATCATTTTCTACCTCGAGCACTATTTTGGTTATCGGCTTTTGGCTCGACAAACTTAAGCGGATAGGAAGGAGTATGTGTAGAGTGGTTACAATCTAATTTAGTATGTTTGGTGGTCGTATGCAGATGAAAAATGTCAAGTCTGTTTTGGATGAGGATGCACTTCGCCTACAGCTAACCGAAGTGATAGCGCAAGTGGCGCTGTGCAGGGAAAAATTGTACGATTTGAAACCGAAAAATTCCGATTTGAAGTGGTTTGGAAAAGGTCGTTATCAAGCCCAAGCCTCGGTTCTTTACAAAAGTACCCAAGACGTACTCAATCATGCATCTACGATGATCGGATATTTCGACGGATTTGAGAAGCGGGGAGCATTCCAAGAACTCGTGGCGAAGAAATATCCGATCCCCGACGTGAAAAGTGCTCTTGAGTTGCATTCTTTTATGGATTCTGTCTTAGCCGAAGCCCAAAGTGTCTTTGTATCGCTTCTCGCAAGGGACTCTTTGCAACTCTCTCCTGCAGGGCCATCGAAACCCGGTCCAAGAAGAACCATGCAGGTGTGTTCGCTGCATTTGGAAAGCTTGGAAGGGAATTACTTGGGTATGCTGATTGCCATAACACGTGGCGTACTACATAAAAAAGCGCTTGCGGTATACCAAGACCGTTTCAAAGAGCCTTGATTAAAGCATCGAGATCTAAAACGCGAACGATTTGATCGTTGTGAAGATAACTTTGTCGAAGAAATGTCTGTAGGGGGTGTTTTAAATCGGTTGAGGCGCTGACCAACGGATGAGCCATATCGACAAAATCAACGATGATTCCAACATTGTGATGTTCGTATTCGAAAATGATGAGACGAGACTTCGGGGTTGGCGGTGAGACCTTGAGAAGTGACTGTAGGTTAATGAGAACAGCGATGGAGCCTCTAAATGCAGTAAACCCTAGTATATGCTTAGGAGAGCGGGGAATATCATATATCTCATAGGTTTGTAAAATCTCGACCAAGCGATGTGTCTCGATTAAAAATGAATGGGATTCGATTTGAAAGAGAAAGTACGGCGTCATGGAGCGGTGGAGTAAAGCGCGATGGGGTCGAGGATTGGGATGGTTCTTTTTTTGTATTCAAGAATACCCAACAGTTCACTTTCCGGGCTTGGAGAGGGCAAATCGTTGGATGAGTAGATTTCAAAAATCTCCTGTACTGGTAGAGCGTATTCTACTACCGACTTAAGGAATAAGATGTATTTTGGTTTTGACGCCATCGATAGCGACCGAGCGATAGGAATGGTTCGATGCCCTTTTTGGTATGTAATCGCGTCCAAAGAAAATCGATGGGATTGAAAGCGTTCCAAATCTATGACGCGGTGTAAAGGAAGGGCATAGGATTCATTGTCCACGCTGAAGAGTAAGTAAAAATGCAACGGAGTGGGTGTTCGCGTGGGGAGAGAGGCGTGATGTCCCAGTAAATGATGTCTTGCTGCAAGTAGGGGGAGATTTAGGATTAGTGCAGGACATCCATTCGCGAGAAGTGTTGTGCCCTGATAAATTTCGATTTTTTTGAGCAGAGGGTGAGGGGGCTCGAGTAAGATCTCCGTTGGTTGCCCCGGTGATGAAGAGTAGAGACCGAAAAGTTCTTCGTTTACGCGGCAGATAATCACATAGGGTTCTTCCGGTCTCTCTTGCCCTAGGATCGATGATAGTCGAAGTAAGGGGATGGATTCGGAGTGATATACGAGCAGATCGCGTCCCTCTCGGTGCGTGATCTCGGTGGGCTTGGGTTTTCGAATTTCTTGCACGTGATGCTGCAAAATGAGGATGGGACCACTAATGGTATCGAGTTGCAGAGCAGGAATAAGGCTCAAAGAGAGAGGTACCTCAATCGTAAAGCGGGTTCCGCGTCCTTGCGTACTTTCAATGTAAATTACACCGCGGAGTTGCTCGATCTTTCTTTTCACAATATCCATTCCGACCCCACGTCCGCTGATAGAAGAAACCTCTCTACGCGTTGAAAAACCGGGTAAAAAGATGAGATTTAAAATTTGTAGGTCTGTGAAGTGCGTCAATTCTTCTTCTGTGTAGAGTCCTTTTTCCATCGCGGTTGCGCGGATTCGAGTACGATTGAGACCGATTCCATCGTCCAAGATGGTAATACGACATTGTGAGCCATGGAGACGGGCCTGTATGGATATTTTTCCCACCTGCGGCTTGCCGATGCGCATCCTTCTCTCCGGAGATTCGATGCCGTGATCAACAGCGTTGCGAACGATCTGTATGAGGGGGCTTTGAAGGGAGTCCAAAATATATTTATCTACCGACAAATCCTCCCCTTCTATATCCAAGGATACATTCTTTCCGGTTGCGTTTGCTACATCTCGGATAATGTTGTTGAGTCTGCGAAAGGCCAAGGAAAGAGGCTGAAGTCGTGCGGTAGCAATGGTGTCCTGTATGCGATGTGACAACGTGTTGATGTCTTTGGCTGGGTGAGACACGTGTCTGCTCTTTGTCGGCTTTGACTTCGTCTGTTCTGGTTCGGATAAACGATGCTGATGAATGAGTAATTCCGTCGAGAGCCGCATTAAGCGATCGAGAACCTCAATTGGAACCCGTACGGTTGCTGCCGAGTTGATAGGAGGTGTGGTTTCTGTTGTGGAGGAAGCAATAGGGTCTGTCTGTATGAGAGTTTGTAAGGCCGACAACGCTCTCTGGATTTCTTGTGCGATAGCAATGAGTGAGTATAGATACTCTTGTGACTGCTCCGGTTGGGGTTTTTGCAGCTCTTGAATACTCTGCTCTGAGGCGAAGGAAAGATGAAAAAGCAGATGAAGTTTGAAAGACTGAGCCGTGTTTTTTAAATTATGTACAAATCGAAAACTTTGGTCATTCGGCTGAGGATAGGGGGTCTGTTGCAGTGTCAGAAGATGTTGCAAATAGGTTTCCAAACCGGCTTGGGTCTCTTTTATGAAAAGGGGGATGAGCGGAATCGACTCTCGCAGCAGAGGAGATCTATGTGGGCGAAAAATAAAGAAGGACGATGCGGCTTGGGTTTGGGGTATGGTTTCAAATTCTCGCAACGCCAACGAAAGATCGGAAAAGTCGGCGTGGTTTTGACGCGTTTGTTGAAGCGTTATCACCGCTTCTTCGAGTCGTTGAGAAATCTTTAGCAGTACCGACACATGTTTTTTTTGCAATATGTGTGTGCCGTTGCGAGCGTTAGAGAGAAGAGACTCCGATAGGTGTGTGATATTCACAATGTTTTTGGCTCCAATGAACCCTGCACCACCTTTGAGTGTGTGAAGAGCCCGAAAGGCTTGGTTGATCATATTGGATTCTTGGGGATTGTTGTCTAATATGAGTAAGGCACTGGATAGCAGTTGGAGTTGTTCAATTGCCTCGTCCGTGAAGTCGCCGAGCAGTTCTAAATTGTCGTTGCTGATGGATGAATTGTGAACCACAGCCTTTGTTGTTGAAGGTTCGAGTAGGTTTTTGTGAAGAACTTCGATGGCTCCTAAAATTTCAAATTCATCTTCGGGTTGCATCTTGAGTCTCGTATAGCACTGGTCCAAGGCAGAGAGTTTTTCTCGATGTACTCTTTCCAAATTCGGATCGTCTAAGAGACGTTGGGTTTGACGTATAATCCCTTCCAAAAGACCGGAGTTTGCAGAGTCCAAGTACTGCAAGAGCTTATCTGTATGCTCCTTAATGACCGCATTGATGTTGGAAGGTAGAGGCATAGGCTTGTTTAAACGGCAACGGATAAATCGTGGGAAAAGAGGAAGGAGAGTCCTTTGTTTTGGCTCATTTCGTCTGCTCTTACAAAGGAATACAAGATGGACTTTCTGCGAATTTTGCACAAGGGGTTATGAAAAACGTATTCATTATATATCATTCTTCTATTTGGGGGGGGGATGTCCCTTAGAGTTATTCATACCGGAGATCTTCATATTGGTCAAAAACTGAAAAAAAACTCTCGTCACGAAGAGCATTCTCTGCTCTTGTCTTGGCTTCCTTCTGTCATTGACGCAGAAAAAGCACAGGTGCTTCTCATTGCAGGAGATGTCTTCGATTGTTCAACGCCTGCACCCAAATCACAGCATCTCTTCAATCGCTTTCTCGCGTCTTTGGAAAGCATCCCTTCTTTGTTATCCGTGATCATTACCGCCGGGAATCACGATAGCGCACAGCGTTTAGAGGCGATGAAACCTGTCTTGGCGCGTATCGGTATACATATTGTCGGTGCGCATGAAAATCGATCTGCAAAGTGGGATGATTGGTTGATTCCCATTCGCGATCACAATCAAGATGTACGGGCTGTGGTTGCGGCTGTACCCTTTGTGCATGAGTTCCGCTTGGGACTCAAAAAAGGAGTGGGCAACAAAGAGCAGTATTCCGATCGAATCAAAGCGTCTTTTTCGTCTCTGTACACTCACTTCGCGCGAAGAGCCGCAGAACAATATCCAGAAGCCCCCCTAATTGGTATGGGGCATCTAACGGCGATTAGTGAAGAAGAGTTGGTTGGGCCAGCGCCTCAAAATGTTCATATGGCATTGGAAAAAGGGATGGACGGGCGGATCTTTGATCCTCGTTATTGCTACGTCGCATTGGGACATATTCATAAAAATTATCGAATACGAGGCGACGCCAATGCATATTATTGTGGTTCTCCACTCCCATGCTCTATCGATGAGGCGGAAGACCGAACGCGCCGTGGCGTTTGGTGCCTCGACGTGAGCGATGTTCACACCAGACCGACACCGCGCTTGATTAAAGCCCCTATATTTCGTCACCTGCTCCGTTTACGCGGTTCCGTAGAAGAGGTTCAGGCCGCTTTACTGGAACATACATGGGAAGATGCCCAAGAGCCAAGTTTTATTTGGATCAAAGCCGAGACCAACGTCCCTCGTTATGATTTATACGATGTTTTTGGGGCAACGTTAAGAGCAATGGATGCAGAAAAAAGACAATACATCGTTTCTGTCGATAATGTCATTCCGGAATTAATCGGTAAAAAAGAGGCGATCCCTGTGGATATCCGTACAACGCCGGCAGAGGTTTTTGCGTTGCTTCTCAAAGAGAAGGGACTGGATCCAAAACAACCAAACCTACAAAATTTGTTCGCCTATGTTTTGAGCCAACTGGGCGAACATGGCGCGACACCACACCCATCGTCTAATGCGCTGGCGGCGGGCGCAGCAGAGAAGCGCGAGGAGACCCCCAAAACGTTTCGTGTCTCAGAGCAGGCGTCTGATACGCTTGTTCTCTCTACTGAAAGTGACGCTCAGAATCGAGGTATACATGAGATTTCATAAGCTAACGCTCGAGAATATCAAATGCCTCAAGGGCGTCTACGAGCTCGATTTGGATATACTGTTTGGTTCGGAAGAGCTCTTTCTAATCTACGGGCCTACCGGTACGGGAAAGACGGCCATCTTCGATTCCATGTCATTGGCTTTGTATGGTGTGACTCCACAACTTCAAGGTGCTTACAGTTCTCAAATGCCGAATTCAATTCGTTTTATCATGCACGAAGAGTCTGCCTTTTGTCGCGTGGAGCTTATCTTTTCGATACAGGACACAGAAATTTACCGTGCAAGCTGGCAAATGCATCTTGCGCGTCGTCGCTTGGGAGGGAATCCCGTCGCGCCCACGAGAACATTGGAGCGTTTAGACGAAAAATTTCAAGTTTTGGAGCTTCTTTACAGCGGAAACCAAGTGGGGCCAGCCAGTGCTGCCTTTAATAAAGTGCTCTACGGATTGGGATTCACAGATTTTATGCGGAGCGTATTTCTGCCACAGGGGCAATTTGCTGCTTTTATATCCTCCTCTCCACAGCAAAGAACGAAGATTTTGGAAAGCATTACCGACACACAAATCTACTCGACCGTTTCGAAATATGTACAAGAAGAGCGGGCTAAAAAAAGATCGGAGTTGCGAGACTTAAGTGCAACGTTGGCGGGTCTACCCAGTCCCCAAGAGGTCAAAAGTGCCAAAATACTTCTCAAAAAGACACAGACCGCGTTGGAGTTTCTTTTACAGAAGAGAAGGGTATTGGACTCTATCCACCACTATCAAAGACAGCAAAAAGATTGGGGTGTGGTGCAAGAGAGAGAGGACAGATTAAAAGAAGAGCTCAAGAGACTACACGAGCGCCAACAGATTAATGACGAAGGGAAAAAGAGAAAGAAGGAGTATTTGCTCGCGCTGCAGGAGGTCATACAACAAAAACAGTTACTGCGGGAGCAGACAGATACAGACGTGCAAAAGCTGAAAGAAGAATTTCATGCGATGCAGGTTTTGTCTTCACAAAAGGAACAAAGACGGAGAGAGCTTTCTCAGATAGAAAATCGACTCAGGCAACTTCCAAAATCGGATATTCCCACTGAAGAACAAATCGACGTTTTGGGACAAGAACAAGAAGAGCGACGAGCGCAACTGCAAGAGAAAATAGGTGTGATACGAGATTCTGTTGGATCGCCCGACACTCGCTTACAGTCCGATTTGCATACCCGTTACCATACCCGGCTTCGGTTTGTAGATGAACTCCTCACATCTTTAGAAGAGGGGCGCAAGCAGCACGAGTTGCGTGAAGAAGGAATGAAGACCGTTATCAAATACGAGGCTCGCTTGCTGGAGTTACAAAGAGAGCAAAAGCAGTATCGCAGTCAGGCGGAGGATATTACCAAGCGGCTGGATGGTTTGTCCGATATTATCGAACAGCATCAAATCGATCTACAGTTATTTCAATTGAAACTCTCTCCGCATCGATTGCGGCAAGAATTACAACCAGGCGAGCCATGTCCCGTATGTGGATCGATGGCTCATCCCCTGATCGAGCATGAAGATCCCAACGCTGCTAAAATCGAAAAGCGTGTGAAAGAGCTGGAATCCTTGGTTCAGAAAAAGCAACACGAAAAAAAGCAAGAAGAGAAAAAGCGCACAGAAACTCTTAAGAACGAAGCGGCAGCTGCGGGTCGTATCCGAAATGGCAGGGAATATCTAAAAGAGGCACGCGACCATTGTGCATCGAGCGAAAAGGCGTTGAAAACGCTTTTGGCAGAATTGAAACTTCAAAGTATAGGCCAGCTTTCATCCCGAAAAAAGGAGGTGAGTGAATACAAAAAGCATCTGGTTCTGTGTTTCCAAGATTACAATCGCATTTTGGAGAAGCAAAGAAAATTACTCAACAAACGCATGACCGGTCTGAAAAGCCAGCAGAAAAGAGAGCAACTGCGTACAAAAAAAGAGAACGTAGCACAGCAATACACAGAGGACGAGACATTGTTAGCGGCCAAGGAATTACAGGTTTCGGATATGCTGCTCGCTTTACTCGCAAAATACGATTTGGCTGCACCTACAAATTCAACGCAGGGCTATCGCGCTTTGTGCGAGCATTTGGACACGTTCCTTTCAAAAGAGAATGGAGAAGTGGTGACAGCAACGGCAGAGTTGAAGCAAATGGAGTTGCTTTGGAAAGAACTGGACGGTTCAATTGAAAATAAACAAAAGGAGATTGCGAAGAACGATGTTCGACTATCTACGCTAAAGCATGGATTGTCCGAAGTGCAGGCTGCGGTCGCCAAAGGAACGCAATCCTTAATGAATGGTCCTGAAGCCATCTTTCCAACGGATGCATCTTTTGAAGAGCGCGTTGAATGTCTATTGCAACAAGAGAGCGAATTACAACAAGAGGAAGTGAACAAAAAGGTCACCATACAACGTATGGAGCGTCTGCTGCAAGACTACGAGTCAAATCGTACGTCGATAGAGCGAAGAGAGCAGTTTGAACAAACCGTTGCCTCTTGGGATGAGTTACATGGGGTGCTCAATACCGGGCTTCAGTTCCGCGAATTTGCTCAGATCGTTATGCTTCGGAATTTAATCGACAGAGCAAATCAACAACTGGCACAAATCTCGGGGGATTATCGCATCAGCATCCGTAAAAATAGCGATGGACAAGATCTCCTTGATTTCAACGTTTCGAAAACCGGTCAACATTCTCGACCATTGACCACGTTATCCGGTGGTGAGACCTTCCTCGTTGCTTTATCCTTTGCACTTGCACTGGCGAATTTACGCAAAGTGCACATGCCAATACAAACCTTACTGATCGATGAAGGGTTTGGAAATCTCGACCGACAATCCGCTGACGCAGTCGTTGCCGGTTTGGAAGCACTCAAAAAGCGAAACATTCAGGTCGGCCTTATATCCCATGTCATACCACTCCAAGAGAGCATTGCAGCGCGGGTTTCTGTGGCGGATTTACGTAAAGATTAGGTCGTAGGATACCTTTGGGTTTACAGGGCAACAGTAAGAGAGGAGGCTTCCTTTTTGACATGTATCACATTCACCCACGTATTTATACAATGCCCGACATGTCGCGAAATTAGATATCGTCAATTTGCTTGGATTTTGTTAAACTCCCGTGTGTGCTTCGTAAACCAAGCCAGTAAAGTCAAAGTGTACTTCCCAGGAGATTGAAAATGCCGATTCTTGCAATCCTTACTTCGGGAGGCGATGCACCGGGGATGAACTCGGTCATTGTTGCCGCAGCCAAGACAGCCTTTGCAAATGGTTGGAGGGTAATCGGAATAGAAGACGGCTATAATGGCTTGATCGAGGGGCGTTTTATCGAACTTAATCCTTCCATCATTGATGACGAGTCTCGCAAAGGTGGAACCTTTCTTCGCTCCGCGCGCTCAAAGGCATTTCGAACCGTAGAGGGTAGAACCACAGCCGCGCGAAATCTTTTGGGGGTAGATGCATTATTGGTTATCGGTGGTAATGGCTCCCTAACAGGGGCAAAAATTTTCGGAAAAGAACATGGAATTCGCGTAATCGGGGTTCCCGCAAGCATCGATAACGACATTGCATGCACCTCCATGTCTGTCGGTGTCGATACCGCTTTGAATACCATTGTTGAAGCATGTGATCGAATCTCCGATACTGCTCGCTCCCACCGTAGAGCCTTCATCGTTGAGGTTATGGGACGTGAGTGTGGATATTTGGCCATGGCATCCGCTATTTCGTGCTCTGCCGACGCCGTGATCTTTCGAGAGCAAGGAAAGTCAGAGGATCAGCTTATCAGCGAGCTTCGCAACGTGATTCGGCACGCGTATTCTGCAATGCGAAATAAAAAGCGCGTTTTGATTATCAAGGCTGAGGGTGTTGAGGTTCCAACCGCATCATTGGCGGCTCGTTTAGAGACGACATTACAAGAAGATTCCGGTGGTGCAACGTTGCGTTATACGATTTTGGGGCATGTTGTGCGGGGTGGAAGTCCTTCTTCGCTCGATCGTTTGATGGGAGCTCGATTTGGATACGCTGCGTTTCATGCCGCTTTACGGGGTAAGGATCAGGTGATGTTGGGCTGGCGCCCTGAAGATACGACCAAAGGCACCGTTTCTATTGACAAAAACATCTATCTATTCGATTTGGAACACGTTCTAACGGAAACGGTTCGACTGCTCGATGGCTCCCATCCGAGTACACAAGCGCGGATTGCTATGATGCGTCAAATTCAAGGCATCTTGCCGCTGTAGATTGGATTGCCCATGAGGCGCTGTAACTCGATCCATGCGAGATGATAGTCCGATATAGACTTTTCATACGTCGTTTTGGCATCGTCGACAGCGCGGATTGAAGAGAGAAGATCCTTCGCCGTTTTGCGACCAGCAGCGCGTAAAGATCGATCGGCGAGAAGCGTTTTCTCTGCAACTTTGAGGTTGATTTGTGCGAGCTGATTTTTGATCTGTGCAGAGCGGATGTTGCGGATTTGGCTGCGCACTTGTTGTTCGATACTGATTTCCATGTTCTCTACATTGAGTATCGCTTTTTCCGTCGATACTTTTTGCGAAAGGATCTCACCTTTTGCAGCGAGGTTACCGATTGGCATATTTAGATTCAGCCCGATGTATCGACCCGGTAGTTCTCCGGAGATCATTTCGTCTATGGCGTTTCCAAAATCTTCGTCCCATCCATTTAGTGAAAAGCGCGCCGTTGCCGTGAGCGTTGGCAAACGCGTATGGCGAGAATTTTTTTCCTGCATCTTGGCAAGTGCGAGTGCGGCACGCAGTGAGCGCAGTGTGAGATTGTTTTGACGAGCGGTTTCGATCGCTTCCTCTTCGCTGATGCTCAGATCGGTTAGCGGGGGTGGTGTGCTGGTTAATACCAAGGGAGCCGTTGTCGGTTCATTCAACATGAGTTGAAGAGATTCTTTGGCCAATTCACGACCGTTTTCCGCATCGATCAAAGCGCTTTGGGCATTGAGATAAGCTGCCTCCACCCGATCGAGTTCGATGGGAGCGAGATTGCCCTCTTGGATTTGTGCAGAGATAACTCGGCGCTCCTCTTGTGCAATGTCTACGGCTTGGGTCGCGATATCGACCAGCTTGCTGTAGTAATACAATTCCCAGTATCGCTGGGCAACACTGGCTAGGATGCGCTGTCGCGTCTCTTCCAGTGTGATCGTTGATATGCCCTGTGCGCTTTGTGCTTCTCGCAGCATGCGCAAATTATAAGACGGTATAACACCCTCGAGCAGAGATTGGTTCACGCTGAAAGATAAACCGGTATCGAAGGGGTTAACTTCTTGTTCGATGGGAGCACCCTCGAGTTGATATTTGGTGGCCGTTTGGTTGTTGTTCCAATCTATAGAGATACTGGTTCCGGAAGGCAAGGTGCTGTTAAGGGAGCTAGACCAAGACAAACCGGACATTTCGGTTTTAAATAAACCAAAACCAGCAAAAAATTGTTGTCCGGTGGAAACGTTTTGTCCAACCGTCGCACTAAGCTGTGGATCAAACATCGAGCGTGCCGCGAGGATTCCACCCTCTGAACTCTCCACATCTAATTCTGCGAGTTTGATTTCGTTGTTCTTCTTACTGGCGATGGACAAGGCCTCTTCAAAGGAGAGTTCTTGGCTCATCACGGGAAAAACGAGGCTCAAAAAAATCATGCTGTTTCCTTGTTTTGTAGCCATCCCATCCATCGAGAGGCACCTTTTCTCATGTCGTCTAGTATCAAGTATAAGAGGGGGATAAAGAAGAGCGTCAATATTGTACCCGCTGCCATCCCCCCAATTACGACACGCCCCATGGATTCGTATGAAATTTCGCCCGAAGACGAGCCAAATGCCATGGGAACCAATCCAAATATGGTGGTCAGGGCTGTCATCAGTATGGGGCGGAATCTGCGCGTACCCGCATCGATCAATGCTTCTGTACGGCTTTTTCCCTCCGCACGCAGTCGGTTGACCAATTCGACCAGTACGATTCCGTTGTTGACGACGACACCGACCAATATCACCAAGCCGATTCCGGCAATGTTATCCAGTTTGGAATCGGTCACATACAAAGACCAATACGCCCCAAATGCCGCCATTGGGATGGTACCGATAATAGCGATGGGAAGTAGGAAGCTTTCAAAAAGGGCACCCATAATCAAAAAGACC
>JAYYRF010000034.1:0-16816 GCA_036127535.1 Myxococcota bacterium
GTTCTTGGTCTTCAGAACCGGATTTTAGTCCGAATTCATCGCAAGCGATCAACAGAAGAATCCAGCAAAGGTGTGCGCGCATAAAATTATCCCCCGGTTCTATACTCTATTGTAGCGTACCACAAGTGTTTGAGAGGATGAGGGTTTTACCAGCCCAATCCGACGCTCAACTCGAAAAATGGAAAAAATTGATTTTGTGGAACGACGAGTTCAGGGCCGTAATAAAAAAATGCGGCGCCTGCATTCATGTCCAAAATAATCTCTGTGTAGGGGCCTAAACCACGAATCCATTGCAAAGAAGAGCTAATTTCAGGGCCGGCGGTTTCGACGCCGGTTCCGGTTCCACCGAACGCAAAGCCCAAATCGTCGTCGGCGATTTGAATCTCAGCGAATCCTACTCCGAGTTGCCCGTGTAGCTTTGAGCGGGTGAATTCACGTGAAAAAGCATTCCACTTTCCGCGAAAATGAACGAAGTCTGTTCCGGATTCTCGATGGACAAATCCGTGTCCCGTCCCACAAGCCTCCACGGCGAACAGAGAGAGCACCAGTCCTTCTACACATATGGTTGGCCGGCCGTTACTGGTTGCCGTGGAATAACCCATACGGAAATTAAAGTGATGCTGCACGCCCAAAGCGCTTTCTGTTTTTTGCGTGCTTTCTTGTGCGAAGAGAAGACCCGTCAACAATACAATCATATATTCACCGATATAACTATATCCGCCTTTGGGATAAATGTGGAATCGAATATCAAAATCGTTTTGAATTTGTACTTCGCATTCCGTACAGAGAATAGTCGAAAGATGCTTGGGACTTTCTCGGTAGGATTTGTGGGTATTTTTTTGAACATTCCCATTATGGTGGTTTTAATCAGCGCGGTGGCGGGATTTTCTTTTTGGGTGGGGCAAGAGCGTGTCCAGTGCAGAATGCGGATTGCGCAATGGCTGCTTCTACCGATTGGTTTCACATTTTCACTTATGGATATATTGATGCTGGGCGAACTGGAATCTTTCAAGAGGTCGGTTTTGAATCCTTTCTTCTTGGTTGTCTTTTTGCCAATTGTATACGCAACGTTGTTATTGATTTTGACATCAGCACTGACGGTAAGAGATTCCTCAACGCATACGGGAATGTCTTCTGGTACCGTTGCGCCAAAGCTTTCGGTTGAGCTTTCGGCAAAGCCACTTTTGCTCTTTTTTTTCCTTTGTACTTTTTACAGCTTCTTCGATAATCAAACGTGGGAACTACACACGAAAAAGTGGAAACATCTTATTCATCTTCCCTCATTGTTCACCATTTTTATTTTGGGATTCTTGGTTTCCATACCTGTTGGAATACATAAAGGAAAGGATCGGAGAAGTCGACGGATACATACCTTGGTTGCATGGAGAAGAAATGGCCTCCATTTTTCTGCGGTTTGGCTGTGTGCCGGCTGGATTTCTTTTTTTAGCAATCAAACTTTCTTTATTCCACTTCCATTAACAAGTATACTATACGCGTGTTTGGTTTACTTAATCTGCACGATTCTATTGGAATGCGAGCGTTTATTACCGGATGTGAATCGAAAATACGATTTAATTGCATTGGTTTTGATGTGTTGTTTCTCTATGATTTGGACGATGGGAATGTATTTTATAGAAGCGCATATCATTGAATTTATTGTACCAAAGTATTAAGTAAAGTTTAAACATCTACTGGTTAACACTTTGTTGGATGAGCGGTTATTGCAAGGAGTACGAATGAGGTTGTTGTTTATTTTTTTCTTCATATTGTGTTCTTGTCGATCTCCGGGGAAGTTGACTATCGAATCTACCTCAGAAGGGGAGATCTCGGCAGAGGAGAACGATGCAGATGGTGACGGTTACAACAGCAGCGACGATTGTGACGATGCAAACAACGCCGTGAATCCGGCTTCTCTGGAAATTTGCGACGGGATAGACAACAATTGTGATGGTCAGATCGACGAAGGCGTGCAAATTAGTATTTATGCGGATGCAGATGGTGATGCTTTTGGAGATCCAAATAACTCTATGTTGGCATGTGAAGTTCTGTCTGGATATTCGGTCACCGGAACCGATTGTAACGACGCCGCCGCTAGCGTATACCCGGGACATCCAGAGATCTGCGACGGTTTAGACAACGATTGCGATGGTTTTGTCGACGGTGCCGACGCAGGATTGGATCCGAATTCAGCTTCGTCTTTTTACATCGATGCCGATGGTGACGGATACGGAGATCCAGATACGGAAATTATCGCTTGTTTTGGTGATGCTGGTGCCGTGGACAATGGTGAAGATTGTGAGGACGGAAACAGCGAGATTTATCCCGGGGCGGAAGAGTTGTGCGACGGTTTGGATAACGACTGCGATTCGCTGATCGATGCGGAGGACTCCTCTTTACTCGATCCCGAAGCGTGTAGCTGTTACAGTTTGGACGTCGATGGTGGCTATGCTCAGGTCGACTCGGTTTCTCTCATACCGGTCGGAAACAGTCCGAGAAGCGTATCTATATGGTTTAAACCTCACACGAACGGAACGAGAAACCTCATTTCTTGGGGAAATGGCCAAGTGCCCAATCAGCGTTTTTCTGTTCATTTGAAATCGACGTCTGGAACGATTGGTCTCCGTTTTTGCGGTCAGAACAACGATCATTTCCTAACGGCGATACCGCTCAACACTTGGTCACACGTGGTGATGGTTTTTTCAGGAAGTCAGCTCAACATGTACATAAACGGTGTTTTGACGGACTCCGTAAATACCACTTTGGATACGGCTGCCAATACACCGGTGATGATTGGACGCAATACCTTCAATCGTAATGACGAGTACTTCGATGGTCAAATTGCTACGACGCGTATTTGGGATCGCGACTTGGGCGCGGCCGAGGTAGAAGATCTGTATTATAACGGAACGGTTCCCGCGAGTGGCTTGGTGGCGGACTGGCTTTTTAGCGGAGAGGCGACTTTGATCGATGTGACAGGAAACGGACATGATGCCGTGATTATCGGTCTTCCCAACGGTATTTCTTCTTGGGTGGAGGATTGTCCGGTAGAGTGATGTTTATTCTACAGGTGCGGCGACGATGTTTTGACCCTTACATAAAAACTCGATTCGTCCGACACGTGGAGAGGATGCTGTGACGTTTTCTCCATCGCAGGTGATGCGCGCTCCTTGAGGCCAAGCACGCAAAGGAGCGGTGAAAAGATGTTTTCCGTCACCGGAAGGTGTTAAGGATACGGTCAATGTTTTCTGTGCGACGTCCCAATCGAGTGAATGAAGTTCTCCAGACAAGAATTCGGGAAACGGGCGAGCCAAGAGATCTGCGAGATCTTCTCTCAGCGGTCCGCGGGTATCCGGCTCTTCCCCTTGTTCATATAGACCCCAAGCAGCCGTAGAGTATTCTTCATAGACCCAAAAAGCCCAGCTTGCGAGGCTTTGATCAAAAAATGCCAAGGACGTTTCAATGTAGAGAAAGCCAGCTTCGGTATGCGGAGCATGGCCGAACTCACCGACGAACAGTGGGGCGTTGTGAAAGACCGCTTCCTCTTGTGCAGTCTCGATACTGTCGGAGAGATCATCGACGCTTTGACTGGCCCAGCCATTCTCGAAAACATCGGTGTAGATGTGAGGACTGTAAATCGCGTTGTCCCATCCAAAAGCGCGATTGGTGTCGGAAAAGTCGGTGAAGTTTCGTACGCTGTCGGGTTCAAATACAATGAGAAGATCCGGATATTTTTGACGTATGGGTTCGGTAATGGCATCGTAGAAATCATAGAGCAGATCGACTTGTCCAAGAGCGACAGGCTCATTTTGTAGCTCGAGAGCGATGGCTCCGGGATGGAATTGCATTTCATCAGCGAGGCGGAGCGCCATCTCACCATAGGCTTGGTGAAGGTTTTCTTCGTCGCGATACAAACTGGAAAAGGCGGCGAGAACTTGTGCGCTGGCTCTTCTCTCTTCAAGGTCTTCGAGCGGTCCCTCGAGCAGCTCTTCCGGTGGTGGATAGATCGCCCACAAAGGGGCACCATCTTCGCCAATTTCCTTGCTGTATGCATCTTGGTGAATATCGATGATGCTGTATACGCCCACTTCATAGCACGCATCGACGAGGCGAAACACATGATCGAGGTATTCCTCATTATACACGTCATCTTCCGGTTCGATACCGGACCAGTTTACCGGAAGGCGCAAAAGGTTTAGACCGAGTTGTTCCGAGAAGAATTGACAATCGATCTGCTCGAACACCGGTATCGCTTCGAGCGGAATGCGGCCATCGTCAAAGGTTACGTCGAAGATTCCATTGATTCGTGCATTGAATCCGCGTAACAAAGCCTGTTTCCCGCTGTCGTTTTGTAAAATTCCGTTCTGAACTTGGAATTTCGGGTCATTTTGTACAGATATGGAAGATTGACAGGAGATTAACAGTGTGAATATCATGTTTTTGTTCGGGAGAATGGCGTTTTCTAAAGGGCTATACGTGCTAAAAATCGACCCCAAGTATAGTGTAACAAGATCCATTTCTGCGAAACATCAAGAGGACTCAACCCTTGTGTGATTTGCGTTTGATTATATCTCTAAGATCAATTCCAATGAAAAGTAAGGAACCCACATTAAGGCAAGAGTACCGATTTCTGAACACAAAAATACATTGTTTTTATCCGAGTGTTTTAGGAGACGTCCTTTGAGACCGAGTCCAAGATTTTGCTGAAGAACGAAGGAGTCTTCGTGCACACCGAGCAAAGCGGATACCTTTATGGAGAAGTACAGGGTATTCAAAGAATATTGTAAGAGATTCGATCGAATTTGCAGACTCGGCCCTATAGAGTGGGGAAGATTGATATAGGAAATATCCATATAGGCATTTTGGGTGTATTCCAAAGAGAGAACGAGGCCTACGGTTGGAAGTTGAAAACCGGCACCGATGGAATACGACTCGATATGTCCATTGGAATATGCACCGGGTGCAAGGGAGCCTCGAAGGGAAAGAAAGCGATCGGATTCAGAGGCATGTGTCGTTCCGAAGAGAAGAAATAAAAGGTTCATCGAGACTTAATACCAAAGTTAAGTCCGACAAAGGGTATCCAAAGACCGGGGATGACACCCATATCGGGACTGATGTAGAAGGTATCCTTTGCAGAGATCTTTCTTTGAATGCGCATTCCGACGGCGAGTTCAAAGATCGGTAAAATGACATTGTTTTCGGAGGTGTCGTCAGGAACGCCATATACAAAACCTCCGCTGGTTGCAAAGTATGGTGATAGACGAGATTCAGGATTGATAAAGTAGTAAAAATCCATTACGGGTCCCCAAGCGCTGGGGACTTTCGGCGTATAACTTTGAAAGGGGTTTTCAGGAGGATTTTGGATGTAAATAAAACGCATCCCACAAGCGGTCTTACCTTGGGGGTCTAGATCCAAGCCAAAGGTACCACCCACCGTAAAAACCGTGCCGCGACCGCTGGTGACCGCAATGGAGGTTCGACCACCAACAAAAATAGGAGATTCCTCTTCTTGGGCATGTACGAATGAAGAACCCAACAGGAAAGCAGGAAGAAGAGAAGAGAGCATAGAAATCCACCTTTGTAAACATTGTTTATAATTTAAACAATGTTTACAGGTTTGTCAAGAAAATTAATTTTTGTCAAATGGATTCCTCCAAACACTTTCGATCGAACGATTGGTATCATTCGGGCTTGAAATATCCTCTATGCATATCTTAGGGTCTCATTTGACGATCAAAGCGATCGCAGCGGGGTGAAAAAGAAAAGAATTTGTCGAGTGATTACATTAGGGATAGTTCTCTTTTGCAATGCTACATACTCACTAATTTCTTGGTACAATTATGTCTTTACTCAATCAAAAAGCCCCTGATTTCACATTAATCGATACACAAAAAAATCCTGTACAGCTCTCGGAACAACGAGGCTCTAAAGTCATTCTCGCGTTTTATCCCGCCGCGTTTAGTGGTATTTGTGATGACGAAATGTGTACGTTTCAAGGTCATCTCGGTACTTTAAACGCCGCCAACGCCAAAGTTTTTGGTATCAGTCCGGACAGTCCATTTGCCAACGCCAAATTCGCAAAGGAATACAATCTGACCTTCTCCTTGCTCTCTGATTTACATCTCGAGGCAACGCGTGCTTTTGGAATTGAGTTCCAAAATTTTGCTCGTGTTGAAGGATACACCGCTTGTAACCGCGCGGTTTTTGTTGTCGATGAAAACGGAACTGTCGTATTTGAATGGATTGGAGAGCATCCTGGAAAGATTCCCGACTACGATGCTGTATTGGCCGCGGTATAGTTAATCCTTTGCTTTTCCTCACAATTTCACGCATCGTGGATATAATTCATCGCCTACATCGTTTGGCGAACACGATGTGAAGTATGCAATATATCATTGGTAGAGAGATTCTCGCTGGTGAGATATTGCGTCTATTTTCTCCAAAGCTTCCATGGGAAGGTACATAGATTCTTTACCGATAATCCTCCCTGTGAATACCCCTTAGTGGAGTCTTCTGGGGCACCGAACCCTATTCGGTTGCGATAAGAAGAGCCTGTGCGAACCAACTCGCATCTCTCCCTCCGAGCCTAACCCTTGAACTGCGTCAATCCGGCAGGATGGTTCGGGTTAATATGGCCGTTGTTCCCAGCGTGTTTTGAAAGCTCGCAAGACCAGAGCCTTCTTGAAATTGGGTATCGCAGACGACCAAAAAATGCGGTTCGTGTTGTCCGATCAGCCGACTAAGTGTTTCGAGATCGGATGCGACGTGGAGCGTATAGCCATTTTCAGAGAGTTTGTTTCGCAGCACGCTTACCTTTTTCCCAAGATCGCCCAGTAGAATCGCTTTGCTTGCGGAACCTCGATTTTTGATCAAGTCGGTGGCTTCCATCACAATTTTTTGCGGCTCGAAAGGCTTGGTGATGTATCGCTCTACACCCAAGCCATAAATGCGTTGGGCATCATCGACAACCGTTAACATAATGATGGGGATCCCCATATATTCCGGATCGTTTTTCAAGGTGGCAGCCACATCGAATCCATTCATTTTGGGCATCATTACATCGAGGATGATCAGATCGGGTTTTTGTTCGTAAACCGTGTGAAGACCCATTTTTCCATCCTCCGCCTCGATCACATTGTGCCCCGCTGCCTCGAAGCTTTGGCGCAAAATTTGGCGAATAGAGGCTTCATCATCTATGAGAAGGATTTTTTTACTCCCCTCGGTCGGTGTATACTTCAATCGATCGATCTGATTCAGAAGTTCTTGGAAGGATATGGGTTGATGAAGGGTCTGCGGGAGATCGGCCAAAGGAAGAGAAAAGGAGAAAGTGGTTCCTTTTTGAAGGGTACTTTCCACCCATATTCGTCCGCCGTGTTGTTCTACAATCTGTTTGGAGATGGGTAATCCCAAACCGGTACCTTGGGGTTTGTCGGTAATGACATCGCCCACTTGTTTGTATTTCTCGAAAACGAGTTTTTGATCGGCTTCCCCAATACCCGTACCGGTATCCGTAACATGTACGATGAGATTTCCCTTTGCGATTTCTACATTAACGGTCACGGAACCATTTTCGGTAAACTTCACGGCATTGGAGACCAGATTGATGATCACTTGAATAATACGGTCAGAGTCCGCCACAATTTCGGGTAAGTTCTCCGGAATTTCTCGTATGAGTACAACGGGCTTGGTTCCGAAGAGTCCGTCGGTTGCCTGCAGAGCCTGTTCGAGAATCCCGTTCGGATTACACCGCGTAAAGCGCCACTCGATGCGGCCCGCTTCCATTTTCGAAATGTCGAGCACGTCATTGATGAGATTGGTCAGTCGCTTGCTCTCCGATACGATAACGTCGAGATTTTGTGAGATCTGTTTGACCGCTCTTTTTTCTTTGCGCTCTGTAGGATGATAGTTTGGCAAAACGATATCGTTGAATCGTTTTTGGATGATTTTAGCAAATCCCAAAACCGATGTCAGAGGCGTTCGGAGTTCATGGGAAACCGTCGACGTAAATTCCGTTTTCATCCGGGCGAGTTCTTTTTCGCGTGTTACGTCTCGAAAGAGCAATATGCTTCCCATCGTGACGTCCTGACGCACGACGGTTGTACGAGAGCAATTGTATTCTCTGAGCCCTTCTTTTGTATTAATGGCCGTTTCAAAACGTTTATCATCACCGGAATAATTTGGAACGAGGTCTTGGATGGGTGGTATTTTCTCTGTTTTTTGGGGGGTTTCCGGTATATCTAAACACCGTTGTGCAGAGCGATTGGCTCGAATGATTTCATCTTTGGGAGAGAGAAGCAAAACCGGGTCATCCATATTGTCAAAGATATCTTGGCTTGCGTGTTCGAGATTAATGCGAAAGATGCCGTATACACGGATGGCAATTACCAAAAGGATGGTGCGAATCATACCGATTAACAGTCGGATAATATCGGTATCTCGATTGGAGAGAAGTTCCAAATCGATGAGGAGTATATTGACGAGACCGACAAACATGGGAATCAAGAAAGCGTAAAAGAGAATCCGAAGCTGTCTTTTTTCGGAGTTTTCTTGCATCTTTCCAAGGCCTCTCCACATGATCACAAGACCGTATACATAGCCGGGGAAGTAGAAAATAGTCGTTGTTCTGCCCATGCTTTTCCAATCGCCAATGGCGTCCTCTGGAAACAGTGTCCACCAAATGAATCCGATGATGCTCATCACATGTATGAGTATCATTGGAGCATCTCTTTTGCGTTTTAGCAACGTATACCAAAAATGGAGACAAATGTTGAGGAAGCCAACGAGGAATGTAAGGGCAAGACTGACCCACATTTCTTGGCTCAGACCCCAAATGGGTGGAAAGTCTTGAAGTCCCAATTCCGTTTGGCCTGCTTGGATTGCGAGATAGGCATTCCTTCCAGCGGCCAAACTCGAAAGTCCGTAGAAGCAATACACAAAAATCGCGCGGTCGAGCCACTTTTTTAGAGGACTTTTGGAGCCCATTCCCAGTAGGTAAGCGAGAAGTGCAATTTGAAGAAGAAAGTGAATCTCCACTGTATATAGCTGAAATTCGTCCGGGTTGGGAAACATAGCGTACTCTTGTGGGATAAGTAGTTACATCGGTTTACCGTTGTAATTTTATTATATTGAGTTTGGTAATAACAACAACGTTCTTTCGGATTCTTGCGCGAAGAAAAGCTGTTTACCCGACGAAGTAATACCCTTTTCAACAGAACGGTTTCCCTTCGGAGCAGAACGAGCCTAAGCCGGTAACGATTCTTGTCTCTGAAAAGAATCGCACAAAGAGATGAAGCACGGATGTATTACTTGCTTCCAAACGCTTTCTTGGAGGTCAAATCTGTCTTTGGAAGATGCAATACCGTACATTTTTAACCAAGAATGTTCTTTTTGTGGAGGAGAGCTCAATCGCTTGCTCTCGATCTGTCGCATGGTCTGCTGCGCTATGTCGATTAGATCCGAATGTTTGGAAAGAATCCATTTCACCGTTTTCCAGGCGAGTGCGGAGTGGCTTCCTTCGTCATTGGCAATTTTACAAAGCGATTTTTGGATGGATGGGACTTGGCATTGCTCGCTTAGCCAGCCAGCTTCCGCTGCCGCAAAGGTTTCGTTAACACATCCTTCGATTAGAGTGGAGATCAAAATTTCCCTTGGAGAATTGCCTTTGGCCAAAGCACCGTCAATATTCAACGGATCCGGTCCGATGTCCACGCCTAAAATTTGGGAAGCAATCGAATAACACGTTCGCGCATGGGCGATTTCATCCGCTTGTGCTCTGGTGGCTGCGGCCACCAAATCTGGCGGCGCACCCATGGACAAAAGCTGCATGGTAAATCGTGCAAAGGAAGCGATGGAGGCATGCTCCTCTTGCGCAGCTTGGATCCACATGGATCCGAGGAGGCCTCGTCTTTCCTCGCTTAGGCTAAGGATCTCAACATTAAAGGGTCGTATCCAGTGATCGGAGTGATTTATCGCGGCTGTACGCATTTCTCCATCAACGGTAAAGGGACGACCAACAGCGATGCAACTTATGTCTACATTCATGGTGTAACAACATTCGTTCGGCGTGGTTGCGTCCGGTCCGCACACATCTCCATAGCTCATCCAGATACAAAAACTGTCCGGTGGTGGTCCGATGGTGTCATAGATGAATTGGGTTGGGTCTTGGGTTGATAGATCCGCACAGGGACTGCCATCGGCAGGAAGAGGTGCACAAAACGTATATGGTCCGGGGTTTCCCATATTGTTTTGTAGCGTCATCGCATCGGTGATTAGAGGCGCTGGAAAACACTCGATTTCATCGATGGTTCCGTTACAGTTGTTGTCCAATCCATCTTCTTCTTCCTCTGCAAGCGGATTTATATTGTTGTTGTTATCATCGCAATCGGCGTTGTCCGACGTGTATCCCTCCGGCTGCTCGCACGCCTGCAGCGTAGCGTCAATATTTCCGAATCCATCGTTATCGGCATCTTGATACCAGGTGACGGTATCGCTGGCGTTATCATCGATGATGGCGTTGCAGTCGTCGTCGATGTTGTTGCATACTTCTGAGGCATCCGGGAATACATCCGCGTTGTTGTCATCGCAGTCGGAACCATCTTCTACGAGCCCTTCTGGTTGTGTGCAAGCAAGTATGCCGCCGTTTGGATCACCAAAGGAATCTTGATCTGCGTCTGGGTACCACTCTTGCCGATCGACCGCGTCGTCGTCGATGATACCATCACAATTGTTGTCTACTTCATCACAAATCTCTTCGGCTGCCGGATGGATCGACGCATTGGTGTCGTCGCAGTCTATGTTCGCGTCGTATCCATCCCCGTCTATATCTATACGATCTTCCCCGTCGCAGTCTTGATCGATTCCGTCGTTTGCGATTTCTTCTGCTCCGACATAAACCGTCGCGTCCTCATCATTACAATCTCCTTCATTTTCCGTCATTCCATCGCCGTCATCATCCACATCTTCGGGATGGGCGACAGCGGCGGTGTCTTTCTCCTCCGTATTTTGGCAGGACGTCAAGGTGGACAAAGAGAGGGTACTCAGACCCATGGCAATGAAAAGACGGTTTCGAAGAAGGATGTTGTATTGCATTTCGATGCTCCGAGATAAGAGAAGACTTCTCCTAAGTATAGCAGTGGAAGCTGAATCCTTAGACAAAAGAAATGGAAAGGAGGACTCTATATCCGTCGGGTGCATCGAAGAGTCTCGATCGGAACGATGGATTGAGGCTACTTGGCGTTGTGCGGGCCGAGAGGTTGAATGAGTACCTTGTTTTGTTTGAACAATGGAACGAGAACGCGGTTTCTTTTTAAATCCCAGCCGATATCTGCGGGTGCATCGACATCGCTCACCACGGTCTCTACGGTGCCATCCATCTTTCGCAGATAGACGGAGTTGGACTCCCACGATGATATCAGTGCACTGCCGTCAATTCGCAGTTCGATTCCATCGAGGCTTCCCTTTGGTAGGGTATGGGTTTGCATGGTTTCACCCTTGGCGTTCAATACGCGCAGTTCGGCACCGCCAAAATTGACCATGTAGATGTCGCTGCCGCGCGTGGCCAATCCGTTGGGTTTGGAAAAAGAGGGGTCTGCAACGACCTTTTCGTATTTTCCCTCTTTGTAGATTCGATAGATTGCGTCGGTGCCAGACGGTGAAAAGTCCGGGTTCATACCCGAATCCGAAATATAGATCTCTGATCCGCTGCTGACGGCATCGTTGAGGAATGTGGAGCCTTTGAGCTCAATGTTACCGCTTGGTAAACCGCTATCGATATCGAACAAGCGAACTGTGTTGATGTCTGTCACATACAGCGTATTATCCAAAATCGCCATGCCCTTGGGGGCGCTGAGTTGAACATCATCCGAAGCTCCATCGATCCATTTTAGTGTATCTACCTTTCCATCGGGCGTCAGGATTGAAATGAAGCCGTTGTCGTCGGCGTCGGTTGGCTTTCCATTAATGTTGCTCACCAAGTATCGGTCGTTCTTTTTATCGTACAGAACCGACTCTGGTGTCGATAGACCGACATCTTGCACCCATACATGGTTGTCCTCGGCTTTATTTGCTTCTTCTGGTTGTTCCGCGGGCTTTTCTATGGGTGTATTTTTAGATGTTTGGGGTTCCGTCGAGGCGATTTCTGAATTCGCGGGTGTCGTTCCTTGTTTATTGCAGGCGAACAGTGAGAAGAAGAAAAGGGGCTTCATGAGGTCTCCGTTTTTGAATTAGGTCTCATAGATTATGATGTTTCATTTCGCAATCTTTGGATGTTGAGAAGTATGATAATTGTCTTATTCGGATGAGACAAATCCTTTCCAGCGCGTCATGTAGTCGATAAACTTTTCACCCAACCCCTCCTTCGCGAGGTGTTCTCGGGTAACGGGGGTCGACATTGGTTCAAAATTGGGGTTGGAGAGCACTTTTTTTGGATAATCGTGATGAATGATGCCCGCGCGACCGATGGTCACGAAATCGATGCCGCTGTCCAAAATTTGCCGTACATGTTTCGCTGTCGATATCTTTCCTGCTACCGTCAACTTGACATCATTTTTTTGGAGTTGTGTAATGTATGCGAGGAGTGTTTGTTGTTGATGGTTTTCCTCCTCGGGATACTTGAAGGAATCCCACAAAGACACATCCAAAAAGTCTATTACGTGCGCATCGAGGATTTTTTGGGAGAAGGCGAGTGTTTCGTTGAGCTGCAGTCCGTATCTCTCCGGAGAGATACGCATGCCAAGAAGAAAATTAGGGCCACATTCACGTCGAATTGCACGTAAGATTTCGAAGGAAAGACGCGCGCGATTTTCTGGAGAGCCCCCGTATTCGTCTTCTCGTCGATTGTACCGCGGACTCAGAAATTGGCATATAATATAGCCATGAGCACCGTGTAATTCAACGCCGTGGTAGCCCGCTTCTTTGGCGCGTATACCCGCAGCAATGAAATCATCTCGTAATTGTAAAACTTCGTCGTGGGTCATCGCCCGTGCACCTGTTTGTGGATCCGCAGATGGACATATCGGAGTTTGACCGATGAGTGTTTCCGGCGAACGCGTGCCGGCGTGATGAAGTTGAATCACAGCCAAGCTTTCTTCGCGGCGAATTCCTGCAGAGAGACGCTTATGGCCATCGAGGAGATCATCCGAAAAAATTCCGAGCTGACCGGGAAAACCTTGACCGACGGGCTGTACATGAGACGCACAGGTCATCGTCAATCCAAATCCACCTCGTGCGCGCATCGTCAGCCAGCGAAATTCGTCGTCGCTCAACCGTCCGTCCGCATGACTTTGGTGGTTGGTCATCGGTGCGAGCATAAAGCGATTTTTCATGCTTAAGCCGCAAGAAAACGTGAGCGGTTGAGCTGCGGGG
Source organism: Myxococcota bacterium (assembly GCA_036127535.1). Lineage (GTDB taxonomy): Bacteria > Myxococcota_A > UBA796 > UBA796 > UBA796. The sequence continues at coordinate 13,360 of JAYYRF010000034.1, forward strand.
GAGAGAGACATCAAAACTCCAAATGTGCACGGTGAATATCACCTTAACATGGCGAAGATTACGCGGAAAAACGATGTTTGAATCGACGAGTAAGCACCGAGACGATCGATACCGAAGCATAGCATTTGAACCGAACGGGCTTGACGGGAAAAATACCCAAAAATGAAGGAAAGGAACATATTTTGACCGCTTGTCTATATTTCCATTGCAAAGATAATTCCGATAGATTACAGATTTCTTCTCGTGTTAAATTTACGTTTAAGGAGCGATTATGTACGCTTTATCGACGGCCGATAAGGTTCTTGTTGAGCAAGGAATATTAACCCAAAAAGGAATCCTTCAAGCTCACAAAGAGAGATCCCCCCGGCTCGCAGAATACATCTGTAAACTATTAATACTCGATCCAGCACCGCGAAAGATGTTTATTGAGGCACGCCGTGGCACACCCACGTTCAAGACCCTTCATCCCCAAATCGCTACAGCAGTCATGGAAAAACACCAATTGCTTCGCTCGCTTCCCAACAAGGGTATATCGAAACTCGACTCTCTTGAACATACATGGCAAGGGCACCGCGTCGTTTGGGAGAACCTTACATCTGACGTTATGGCACCCCTACTTCCCGAACGGGTTCATCTCAACGATGTGATTGGCGAGCTTTGGAACGATTCATCATCCTATGCCAGAGAGCAATTGCTACTAATTCTAAAGCATGCACGGCTCTTATACGGTGTTTGGAGATCCATGAAGAAGATCTTTAAAGAAGCCGAAAGGCGATATGATTGGGAGGTTTATGCCATTCTCATCGATCGTTTTCGATCGCGACCTTCGCAGATCTCTCGACAGCATTATCCGATCATCACTTCGGAAGATCAAGCCCAAAAAATCAAAGAGATGAAACTCTTAGAGTCTTGGAAGCAAAGGGAGCGAAAACGCGAATCCGATATACAAAGATTGGAGTCTAAAAGCGAATTGACGCCAGAAGAAGAGGCTCGTATTGAGGCCCTACACGAGGAAGCGGAACAAGAAGAAGAGGCCAAACCGGTTTCCGGTTACGAACCGTCCGTCGTGAATTGGAACCATGTCGGCTTGATTAATTCGGGTTCTTCTTGGTACGTATACACGGATGCGTCTATCTCTACACGGAGTTATCTGCGCAGAAGAGCGCTTCGAACCCTGCGCAGGCTGGCTGCAGATCTACCCGACGCCTTTCCAGCGGCCGCCGCAGAAATAGTGGTTCGAACCAATGAATACTTTGGACAAAATCTTTTAAAACCCTACGAGTCGTTGTGGTCTCGTCAAATGCTCCCATTGCTCAAGCTGGTAGAGGAAGCCCCTCACAGCCGAACGGTAAAATGGGCTTATGAGATGTTGAAGAAATATTTTCGTTTGGAACTGAAAACCATAGACGGAGACTGGTTGTATCGCGTATCGCAGTCGAAGATAGAGAGCACTCGTGCCATTGCGTTGTCGTATCTCGAAAACGATACGGGTGTCGGTATCGGAAATCTTCACGATCACGGCTACCACAAGACCATTATCTCCTTCTTGTCTTTGGGTAAAAATATGCCCGAGCACTCAAAAGAAGCAGAAGACTACGCAATTATTTATATTCGCGGGCAAAGCATCGCCGAAAACAGTACCGCACCAAAGGCCATTGCGGAAACGCTGACGCTGGACGAGGTTTGCATTCTTCTCAAAAGAGGGGGTCGGTATCGAAAATTGGGCGAGCATCTCATTTTGGGCACGGACAAGAAGTCGCCGTATGAGGAATACTTTACTTTGGACTTCTTCACCTCTCTACTCGAGGATTCTCAGACCTTTGATTTGGGTGCAGCCGGAATTAAGAAGCGCTATACCGGTACCGAACTCACAGCCGCCTGGTATGGAAAGCGCGTTCTCTCCCCGCTCAAAAAAGTGCGAACCTTTGCGCTTAGCTTACTGCAAGACCCGGCGAAATACTCGGTGCAAGATGACTGGACACAATTTTGTGTCGACATTATTCATCACCTCAAAGCCGATGACGCCATTTACGAAGAAGCCTTTCGTCGTCTAAGCATGCGAGATAGCGAAGACAAGTGTCTCCTCGACAATCGCGCGCGCGTTCCGATTTCCTTTGTGCGCTTCATGTTGCTGCATCCGAGCGGTGTTGTTGTGAACAAGATACTCGCGCTGATCGAACAAGGTGTGTACGACGTACGGGAACTCGGGGTTCCTTTCTTGAAAGCTCTTTCAACACGCAGAGAGTTCAAGAGCCACATTCTACGCGATGGCGCCTTTGCCGGAGAGAACTATGCCGGCTCTTATATCGACGAGCCATTTTTACTTCTGATAAAGAAAAATAAAGAAAAAATATACAACAGCAGTGTCGGACAAAGCATACGAAGGTGGTTGATCGACAAAAATCTCTTTCATCTACACGATATAGGTTTAGATTGGTGTTTTGAGCGTATAGAGAGATGGAGTTCGGATTATCAGTTCGTACGAACTCTTTTTGCGCGGGATGTGACTTTTGCAGAAATCGCGGGTCTGCTTCCCAATCTAACGCTCAAGGATCCAACGTCCGACTTGCACGTTCGCGGTGCACAGCAAGTTGCGTGGTTTATATATGACAAATGTTTGGATGCCGGATCCAAGAAAGCGAATTTTTACAAGCGCTTGTTGATCGCGCGGAACCCGCGCTATCGAACGCACAAGTCCATGCTCTCTGAACTCTCACCGGAGCAAGTATTCCCGCAAGAAGCCTTTGACTTTGACTGGTTTCTTCGGTGGGCGCAAAGTAAACGAGAGCCCATTCGCGCATATGCCATCGAAATGGCGCGTTACGAAATGGCGTATTGGTTGTCTTCCCAAGCTTGGCAACGGATGCAAGAAGGGTATGCAAAACCCATCTCGGCCTTTGATAAGTTCCGTCCCTTGTTCTCCGGTTTTAACGATGTTGAAAAGGCGATAAAGCGCGCGATTTATACACCGTTGTATCCCAAAGAGCACAGTCGGATCGATCTCAAAGGCAATGCGATTTTTGATCCGGAGTCCTTGTATCGATACTGCTTTGGTCGCGATGATCGACCGAGAGATTTTGCCTTGGGTGTGATTCGCAATTTTCCGGACAAGTATGGGCGATTGGAGAATCTTCTTTCCCTTTCCGATTCGAGCGATCCCTCGATTCGACAACTCGTTGTCGAGGTGTTGTGGAAAAAATACAGCAGACCGATTACAACGCCCGGTTGGAAGCCTTTCCCCTACAGTGTTGTACCCTTTGAATTGTCCCGCGCGGTCGATCCGCTCCGGAAAGAAATGGATCCCAATGCTTTGAAGATTCGACCCGAAGATGTCAAGGGCGCTCATTATCTCGGAACGGGTTCTCCCGAAGCCGTCGAGCATATAGAAGCTGTCGATCACGAAGACCAAAAACGAGACTTGCATGAATTCATTCGTCGTATCTTGTATACACTACCG
>JAYYRF010000035.1:0-6998 GCA_036127535.1 Myxococcota bacterium
TCAAAACACCGCGCATGTCGGGGTTTTTGGGGAAAGTAATACTCCTGGTTTGGATCTTATTGGCAAGAGGGTTCGATATCTTCCATCATACTGCTTACCTCCCGAACAAAGTGTAAGGCATCACTGGCAACTTCATATTCATTCATTTCGATAATTACCGCGACTTGCCCCAAGTATATTTCAACTTCCATTAAGGTTTCTTGGGCTTGTGCGGAAGAACATCGATCGCTGAGAAGGTTGTATCGCTGTTGTGTATTTTCGTACTCGGATTTGAGAAAGTTAAAAGATGCTTGTTGTCGCTTTTTGCGCTCGGCGGCTTCTTTTTTGAAGTACCTTTGTGCTCTCTCCCACTCTATGAATCTGGCGATCTCTTCCTCAAGAGACAGCGACGGGAAAATCTTTAGGCATTTTCTTAGTTGTTTTCGCAGTTTTTGTTTTTTCATGGTGAATGCAAATGCCGCACACAACTCAGGGGTTTGGGTCTGTCGTTTTTTGAGTTCTTTTTTCTCCCCATCCAGCAGTGCTTCTAGCTGTTTGGCGCTTGGATGAGAGAGGCTTTGTAGCTCATCCTTTGCGGATTGGAGGTCTCCGTGATCCAAAAGTTGCACCGCCGAGGCAAGCTTTGGATGAACGTCTTTTTCTTGCAGAGGCCAACGTCCGTCTTGGGGCCACAGCTTAACGAGACGGTTACCTTGATCGTTGATCAGATAATCCCGAAAGGATCGATTGAACGATTTGATGTTGGGATCGAGCAGACGCTTCCCTTGTAAGAGCTCAGATGCCTTTACCAGATACGCTCTTCCTTGCTTTCTATATTGGAAGGCTTGATCCTCTAATTGCATCTTATATATTTCCACTTGCATTTCATCGAAGAAGGTCGGGATATAGGAAGTTAGGATGGTTTCGGCATAATTTTCGTAGGCGAGATAGACCATCGCCAGAGCGTAGACATTCAGATCGAGCGGAGTGCTTTGTTTTGAGATGAAGCGATTTACGAGTTCCTCTACGACCTGTTTGAGTGCCTCTATTTTGGCTTTGACCTGTTTGTTGAGAACACGTTGAATGTATTGGGGAGATGCGTTCTTGTCCTTCGGGCCGCTGATTTTCATTTCCATGTAGCGTTGTAGCGTGACGGACCCAGCTGATTGACTGAACGAAGCGGCCGAATTGAAATTCGTATTTTGCACTCCCATGGTCAAATTGATTTTTTGGGTTTCTCTTTCCTTGAGAGAGAGACGTTGTGAGGTGGTTTTTCCCTGATACGAGACCTGAAGCATTTGGCTGCAAAGCGGAAGCTTGAAGGTTCCGGGGCTGGTACCTTGTTTTTTGCCATCGACAGAAACATCGGCGGCAAGCTCATTTCCGTCTCGATCTTGTACGGTGATATCGATGGCGGAGGGTTTGGCTTTTATGGGGTAGTTGTTGATATTCTCGGGTTTTCCGGCCTTGGTTTTGAATTGGTATTGTTGACCATTGTAGCAAGGATCATCCACCACGATGGTGTGGGGACCAACATCGAGCTCCATGTTTTGGATGGGGGTTTTGACGATGGTCTTATCGACTTTGAGCTGAATGCCCGCAACCGATGTGGAGACGTTTAGGGTTCCAAATTTGGGTTCCAACTCGGCAGAGACATTGTTTTGGGCTTGAAAATCAATTGTTTGGTTCCAAATCCGGTAGCGATCTTTTTGAACACTGACCTGGTGGCGTTTGGGCGCAAAGCTTTTGGAGCAGGGTGTGGCGGCACAGGCGACCACGCCATTCACCACAACGGCGGCACCTTTGGGATTGCTCGAGAAGGATACAACTTTCTTTGCTTCGTTGGCATCCGGGTTCCAATCATCGGTTCCTCCCGAGAAGCCGCCTTGAAAACCAGAGGAAGCTTGACCGCCCGATAGATTGAGCCCCGCTTGAAACACTTTGGAGCCGATTTGTTCAGCGCCGGATATGAGTTCCCGCTTCTTTTCGGTTTCCAAGGATTCGCTTCCGAGCAGATTGCTCTTTGCGGTTTCGTGCAGTTTAATGCTGAGTATGTAAAGCTCGTCTATTTTGCTGAGATTTCCAGAGATGACGTAGTCCGCGCCGATATTTTTGGCGATGTCAACTTCACACGAACCCGTGCAATCTTCGGCGGATAAGCCTTGGTCATTCAGAACCGCCATCATGTTTTCGCGCGTCATGATGATCAGGTCTTCTCCGTTGATTTGCTGGCCTTTGCTTACATGCAAAACGCCACTACGAACCTTATCGGAAAGTACTTGCAGTAAGGTTTCACTAACGCCCACACCACGAAACTCCAGTACGGCCAAACGAACTTCGGCTAAGGCGGTTTGGGGCAAAAAGAGTATGGTTAGGCAGCAAAGGAACATATAGCGATACATGATAATTTCTACTTTTTGAATGTTGTTTTAGCATACATAACCGATTCTTCTTCAAGAAGTTGCGGGTCGAAATGTCGATCCATTTTGACTGCGAAAAGAATTTTCTTTTTCCTTAGCGGATTCTTCTTGATCGTTCTTTTATGGTGGTACGAATCCGTCCCGGACCGAATTGTTTCAGGGTTCGGACAACCAAAATACCAATGTTTTAATTGTATTTATTTTCGTTTGATTTTGGTTTTGCGGGACTTGGAGATGTCGACCTCATAGTTGCTGATATCAATGCTGTGAGGACTGTTCGCATCATCAAAACGCTGCATCTCAATAGATAAGATACCATCTTGAAGTTTCATCGTTCCATGACTATCGTAGGAATGGTCGCCCCATACCGTGGTTCCGCTCACAATAGTCCAAGAATTCTCATCATTTTCCACAAGAGACAAGGACGTATAGTCTGTGGGGCCGAGCCCTCTTGATTGGATCCAGGGATTCTCTGAATGCATAGAGATGGTATTTTCTCCAATATCGATCTCCCAATCTCTCAGCCGTTCCTCATGCATTTTTTTGTTACCAGGAGACAGTCTCTTTCCCCAGTATCCATGAAGGGAGCTGGGTATAGCGCTTGCCTTAGACAGATCGATACCCTTTGTGAAGGCATCAAATTCTTGCCGTTGCTTCCGATTGTACGTCGCGGTTGCTTCTTCAGTGGTGGGAGCCGAATGGATATGTTGTTGCTGCATGGTGTAAAAGCCAAATACCACCAACGGAAAGATTATAAAGACCACCACGATGGGGCTAATTTTTGATTTTGCCATTTGATCTCCATGTCCTTTAAAAATCGTATCCCCTCTGTTCTATCCTCTTCCTCTTCGGCTGTACATCTGAAGCGGCTGTAGAAACGATTGATATGCGCTTTTGCATTAGACGGCTTGAACGAACGCGTCTCGGATTCTCAAAAAAGAGCGACTAGAGTTGATCGCAGGCGGCTTCATATCCACCTTTACATGCTTTTTGGTAGTACTTCTTCGCTTTGGCTGGATTTTTCCGTACGCCAAGTCCTTCTTCAAACATGATACCAAGATTGCTACATCCAGCCATATAGGGAGACGTATGTTCGCATGCGCTGCGAAAGTAATGCACCGCTTGAGTGAAGTTTTGGGTGACCCCACTTCCTTGGTGATAAATAATGCCAGCCGAGTTGCAAGATTCGGATAGATCGAATTTATCACAACTTTTTCGATAATAGGTCAAGGCCTTTTTGTGATTTTTTCTCGCACCTTCACTATCGAAATATACATTGCCCAGGGTTTGACAACTCCATGAATAGCCTCCGGAGCAAGATTTTTGGAAGTATGATATTGCGGTTTTATATTTTTTTTCCGTCCACTTCTGTTGTCCCAGGCCCCAACAACTCCTCATGCTGAAGGACTCGCAAGATTTTTTATACCATTTCTTCGCTTTTTGCGTATCTTTTCGTATGCCAAGTCCTTGGTTGTAGGCATCCGCCATCTCATCACAGCCAGCACGCTCTCCCTCTTTACAGCCTTTTTTGTAATAGGAGACGGCTTTTCGAAGATCCACTTTGATTCCGCTATCGTTCCATCCATACATTTGCCCAACGCTGGTACAGCTTGAGTGGTAGCCCGTATCACAAGACTTTTTGAAGATCTGCATGGCTTTTCGAGGATTCTTTTTGACTCCTTTTCCCCCTTGAATCAGCCAACCGTAGACATCGCATGCCATGTGCTGCTGTTTGCCGCACAATTTTTTGGCTTGTTTTACGCGTTCTTTGGCATCGAGTTTTATCGGAAAATCATCGGGATATCGCAATCGTTCAATACAGCCTCGAATTTCACCCAGCGCGCAAGCGCGGACGAATTGCTCATCCCCCAAGTAGGGATCTTGGGCCGTGCTGCTCGGCCAACCCAAAGCGTTGGTGTTTTGCGTGTAGAGCCATCCCAACATGATGCATGCATATGCTTCGTTTTGCTCGCATTGCGGCTCGAGAAACGAACCGATGATGTCAAAATCGTCAGCTGCATTGATGACGCGTTGTTCAAAAGCGCAGGCAAAGGCATAGCCAGACTTACAGGCATCTTGCACCAATGCCGTGCCGAGTTCGTCATTTTCCATCCGATCTTGATAGAAGAGTATATCGGCACCTTCCACGAAACTGGCTGGTGCCATGCCTTCCGTCGATTTTTTCTTGTACTTTTGAACGAGTGCATCGACATCAACGTCGTCATCGATGTCGCTTTGCTGTTTCTTCTTTAGTGCGGTGAGATTTCGGGAAGCATTCTTACTCGTTTGGGAGGTCGGTTCAGCGATATTAAGTCCCTTTTGTAGCAGGGTGGTACTGTTTTTTTTTGTGAGATCAATGAGTTCAATGATCTCCTTGCTTCGGATCTCGTTCATTTCGAGGAGCCGACCACTTCCCGTTTCATACAGCTTGAGCGTAAGCATATACAGGTCACCCAGTTGCAAAATATCGCCGGTAATGATGAAGTCGGCACCGATGTTACGACCGATTTCAACCTCGCATCCTCCCTCCATACACGAGCTGTCTTTACCCATGTCATTGATTACCATCATCATATTCTCGCGTGTCATGACGGCATATTGATCTTTGGGCAGGGTATGAAGGGCGGCATCGCGAGATTGATCGGAGAGTTTTTGCAGAACCTGCATTTGAAGTCCGGAACCTCGAAATTCCAAAACAGCAAGAAATTTACCGGCCAAGGCCGGTGGTGAGGCAATAAAAAGCAAAACGAAGAGCCAAAAAAAACGCATGGGATTCCTCCAATGAAATCAGTATATTGCCTCTGCGTCTTTTCGGCTAGGATTCGAGGGATGCGTCGGAAAAGCATCCGCATATTGACTTTGCGCGGTCGATATAGAACAAAGAAAACGCTTGGAAATCAATTATTTTAGGGTTCTCACAAGGCGAAAACCAAAGTAGCCCAAATTATACTCTGAATTTGTTGAACTGCGGTGGGCGACGCGGGACCAACGATAGTACTCTTGATAGTTTCCACCTCGATTCATATGTTTGATGGTCACAGAGAAAACGCGCCGAATCCGCGGGGGGTCTTTACGAACTTGCTCCAATAGACCCGGGTGAGACCAAGAGACCGCCGGATCGACCCGCTCTTTGCTTGTATATTTACTTTCGCCTTTTGGATGGGCAGAGTCATCCAATCTGGCCAGATCCCAAACCCACTCCGAAACATTTCCGGTCATATCACACAGCCCATAGCCATTCTTTCGTTTCAGACACACTTTGTGGGTTTTGTTTCCACTGTTTCCTTCGTGCCAACCGACAAGGCTTATGGAGTTGGAACCCGCGTATTTATGATAAGAACCACCCCTTGCGGCATATTCCCACTCGGCTTCGGTCGGCAAGCGCCAACCGTCACAATCTTCGTGCCAATATACGACACCATCGGTCATAAAATTCGATCTTCCTGCGATGACGTGGACGCGTTCGATTTCATAACACTGGTCCAAACCTTCCAGTTCACTCAGTTTGTTCGCCATCTTTAAGGCATTGTACCAAGAGATCTTTTCGACCGGACATTGACCCCCACAGTCTTTAAATTTACTTGGATTCTCACCCATGACACGGGTGTAGAGTTCTTGGGTGACCTCTGTCTTCATGATGTAGAAATCACGCGTTAAGGTGACTTTATGCCGCGGTTTCTCACTGTAGCAATCGGTATTGTTCTTCCAGCAGCCCATCATGAAGGTGCCAGCAGAGATAAGGGGTGCTTCATAGTCTTCTTTCTTGAGGAGCTTTATTACCTCCTCAAAGGTGACTCTATAGGTGTTCTCGGTTTCGTTCAAAGAAAGCGTTTGTCTTGCTTTTGCGTGCACCACCTCTACTGCAGAGGTACAAAGCGGAACGGAAAGTTCTTCGCCGGAAGAGCCGATGGTGGTTCCGTTTAATTGAACATCAACGTTGACGGGTCCCCCGGTATCGTATTTTGCTGCGATGGTGAGCGGGCGGGTTTTCTCTTTGCCGAGTCCAAGTGTCAGAGTCCTCTTGCCCAAAGACGATATTGTGATGGATTCGCTCTCTCCGTTGTGGCAGTCGTCGAAGGCTTTGAGGGTTCCGGTGCCGACCGGGAGTCGGTATAGACCGTTGGCTTCGGGTTCGATGCTCGTTTCTTTAAACGAGATCTTGGCGCTGTCGGGGGTGGTGAGGGAAACAAACCCAAAGCGACAGGAGAGTTGGATCTTGAGGTTGGTCAGCGATTTGGTTTTTACCTTCTTTTGCCACGGGTCGCAGTCGGGAACCCTGACCGATACCGTGTGGCTGCCGGTTTTGATATGACGTGAACAGGGGAGTTGGGTGCAAATGCTCTTTCCGTCGACTTGCACACTGCCGTCGAGACGGTCGATTTCGGCGTCCAAGGAGAGGGACAAGACCCCCAAATCGGAGGGAGGAACCGACCAACTGTCTTCTTTGGGGTCGATGCGACGGCGTCCGGTTCGTCCGGCATCAAATCCGCCGAGGGTGCTTTCGATGAAGGTGGCACCGACGGTATGGGTTTGGATGAGCAGTTCGCGGATGTCGGTGGATTGGATGCTCTTTTGTCCGAGCATTTGGTTGTTTTGGGT
>JAYYRF010000036.1:0-4939 GCA_036127535.1 Myxococcota bacterium
AATATAGAGTGTCGCAATGGCGTTTGGGGCAAGAACAATCATCAGCGCTACGAGGTTCTCGGGAAAAATCTGTGCGTTTTGGGGTTGGGCAACATCGGTCGTTCCGTTGCGCGTGCCGCTCAAAGTTTGGGCATGAATATATTATTCTACGATACGCGACAAGTGTCTGTTGAGTTGGGGAAAGAACTCGGATGGACACATATCGAATCTTTGGAAAGGTTGTTTAAACAGGCTGATTTTTTGACGGTACATCTCTCTGCAAAGGATATCAAGGGAATAACCAACAAAGGAGTTTTGATTCCGGATCTATTCACGCTTCTCGGCCAAGACCGCTTCAATTCCCCAAAGGTGTTCATCAATTTTTCTCGTGGCTTCTTACACGAGCCAGAAGCGTTGATTCAGGCCGTACATGATGGTCACATTCATCGAGCAGCTGTGGATGTCTATCCAAAGGAGCCAAGAAGAGGAGAGCAATGGGAAAATCCCTATGTGAACTGTGATCGCATCGTTGTTTTTCCGCACATTGGCGCCAGTACACAATAAGCGCAACCTCGCATTGCAAAACGGGTATCGGAGACGTTCCTTTCCTTTTCACAATGGGGTGGGATTCGTGATACCCCTTTTCGAGTACGTAAATTCCTCGGACTATCCGAACGGCCAAAGAAAGGAGAGGTTCTATTGGTCGTTCTACACTCTACTGCTCGCGGTACAAAGCGAGCCATTGACGAGGCCATTTATGAAGCTGGGGTTTCCAACCTGGCATCCGTGCACTCCGATTTTAACGAATACGGCTTCGCATATGACCTTGCGCGTTTGGAGTCAGAGTTGCCTTTGACCGCCATTCAAAACATCGAACGACGAGCAAAGGATTTGACGGGGGAAGAGAATGCCATTCACTCCATCCGTCAAATCATTGTCTCTTGAATCCTTTTAGCCTGCATTGGGATTGGGAGTAGATTTCGAAGAGCCGCTTGTTCGCTTGCGACGACGAATTGTCTTCTTGGCTGGGGGACGTTTGCTCTCTGAACGCTCCGCCGCTCCATCTTCAAATTGCAGCCAATCTATAATCTCCTCAATTTCTTCTGCATGGTTCGTATCCTCCCACAGCAACATGGATAAGGCCTCCGGATCTTGCAGCGCTTCACCAGAACTCAAGAGCCTTTGTAGAAAAAACTCTCGAAGATGAATCAGAATGGACTCCGCGTCTTGTACGATGATAAAGGCTGCATTATCGGAGCGGATCGGATCTCCATCGGTATGCAATAAGATACCGGATTCTTTGAGTGCATTGATGACATGCCTGACGGAGGCAGCCGATATAGGTGGATCCGTCTTTCGACATCGCCGTTGAATATCGCTGTATACATACTTGAGAGAGTTGCGTTTTTTTCGGGCCATCCGTTCGCTGACTTGGTCTACCAATTCATGAACGACGGTGTGTCGAATCATGTGACTGGTCGGGTTTGTGCCGAGCTGAATTAACTTGTTCCGTAATACTTCTGCTTGCGGTGAGATCGGTGGTAAAACATCTTGGATGTCGGCCTCGTTTTCGGTATAGATTTCCACCCGATAGCCTCCGGCCTGATCATCTCGATGGAGAGAGACAATCTTTTTGGTTTGCGCGGCTTTGAGAAAGTCTGTAAAACCTGAGTATGCATATTCGCTTTCGTCGAATGTCGGGACTTTACGAAGCATGGATTGCTTCACGCGACCGGCTGCCACGGGCTCAGGCTGATCTTTTAATAAACCCTCCAAAGACTCTTTTAGTAGGGCAAAGGCATCTTTTTCCGGTAGCGTTGTTTTCTCTTCGATCTTGGAAGAGGGAGGTTCTTTTTTCTCTCGCTTGAGTATATTTTCATAAAAAATGAATTCATCGCAACTCTCTGCGAGCAGGCGGCTGGTACTGCCGCGGGTTCCGAGCCCAATGACGCGTTTATTCAGTTCCTTCAGACGCATGACAAGCGGGGTAAAATCGGAGTCTCCACTCATTAGGACATAAGTATTGATGTAGTCTCGTGTGTAGGCGAGTTCCATGGCATCGACAACCAGCGCGATGTCCGCTCTGTTTTTATCTTGACCCCGATAGCTGGTCAGTTCCATCATGCTGACACCTTGCTCGAGAAGAGACTGCTTGAAGTGTGCGAATCGTCCCCAATCGCCATAGGCACGCGTGACGAGGATGCGACCTTTTTCCTTCAGTCGGTTCATGACCAGTCGAATCTTAAAGCGACCCAAACCTTCTTTTTCGGTTCCAGCTGCGATGTTTTCAAAATCGATGAGTACGCATAGGTTTTCTTCTTTCATAAATGTTCTCGGTGGTTAGGGACTTTGTGCACTTATATGCCATTCATTCGAGAATCACACGATATTGTTTTTTTTTTAGGTTATGAATGGATAACAGGAGACTTCTATGCAAGAAAAATTTACGGGTTCAAAATCATATATCGCCGATTCCGAATTGTTAGCCGATGTGAACGCCGCTATTGTGTTGGAAAAGCCTCTTTTGGTTCGTGGTGAGCCAGGTACCGGTAAGACGATGCTTGCGCATGCCATTGCCGAAACGATGGGCCGAGAGCTCATTACATGGCACGTAAAGTCCAGTACACAGGCAAAGGAAGGCTTGTATACATATGACGTTGTTCAGCGTCTCAACGATTCTCGATTTGGCGGTGGGGATGTGGCTGATATTCGTTCCTACATTAAAATGGGGCCGCTTGGTAGAGCTTTCACGTCGGATACCCAAGTGGTTCTGCTCATCGACGAAATCGACAAAGCGGACATCGAATTTCCCAATGATCTCTTGCGCGAACTCGACGAAATGGCGTTCTTTATTCCCGAATTGGATGAGACGGTCAAAGCCGACAAACGGCCGATTGTTATCATTACGTCTAACGCCGAAAAAGAGCTGCCGGATGCCTTTCTAAGGCGATGTTTGTTTCATTATATCTCTTTTCCCAAGCCCGATCGGATGCGGGACATCATCGACGCTCACTTGCCGAAACTCGACATTTCTCTCGTGGAGGCAGCGATTGCCCGCTTTTACGGCCTACGTGACGTGAATGGTCTCCGGAAGAAGCCGAGCTCTTCCGAATTGTTAGATTGGCTTATGGTTTTGGCTCGTTCAGGGGCAAAGGCAGAGGACATTGCCAACCGGATGCCCTATTTGGGGACGTTGATCAAAAGAGAGCGCGACCTCGAAACGCTAAAGCGAAGAGGGATACGTGTTTGACCTGCTCCTTCACAATCTCAGAGCGCAAGGAATCAAGGTTGGAATATCCGAATGGATTACTTTTCTAAAGGGTTTGGATAAAGGGTTGGTTACCCACTTGGATGAACTATACGGTTTTGCAAGAACCGTTTTGTGTACGAGCGAGGCACAGTTTGACGGTTATGATTTGGCTTTTACAGCCACGTTTGAGGGAGTTGAGATTCCTCCCAATTTGTCCGACGCTCTCTTAGACTGGCTACGGAAAGAAGTGGAGGCAGAGGGAGATTTGGAACGCCCCGATATACCCATCGAAAAGTTGTGGGAGGAATTCTACAAGCGCCTATCCGAGCAAGAAGAAGAGCACAACGGTGGCGATCGGTGGATCGGTACGGGAGGGAAATCTCCCTTTGGTCATTCCGGGCGCGCCTCCCATGGAATCCGTGTCGGTGGCGGTTCCCGCAATCGTTCCGCAATATCGGTTGCTTCCGATCGACAGTGGGCCAACTACAGGACGGATACCGCTTTGCAAAGTAGAGATTTTCAAGTGGCGCTGAAGCAATTGCGTAAACTCACGCCAGAAGGAGAGTGGGAACTCAATATAGACAAAACCATCAAAAAGTCGTGTGATAACGGTGGTGAGATTGACTTTTCTTTCGAACGTCGTCGAACCAACCGCGTTCGATTGGTTTTAATCATGGACTCTGGCGGTTCAATGGAGCCCCATGCGCGCCTTGTCGAACAATTGTTTAAGGCGGCCGAGGAACTGAAAGGGTTTCGGAGTTTTGAAGCATGGCACTTCCACAATGTTCCTTATGGATACCTTTATAAAGACTATTACAGCAATGATCGAAGCAGTATTGTTGAACTTTTATCGCAGTGGACACCCCAGCACCGATTGGTTTGGGTCGGTGATGCATCTATGGCTCCATACGAGTTATTTTCCCCCACGTGGAGAGATTCTCGTTGTGGATTGGACTGGCTTAAAATGATTCAGCGAGTATGCCCGTATTCGATTTGGTTGAATCCCGATCCGGTGCGGTTTTGGGATCATCCCACCGTGAGTGCAATATCTATGATTTACCCGATGTTTCCACTATCGGTCGATGGTGTTCGAGCAGGGGTTCGGAAACTCTTGCATGCACATTCTGCGACGGTTGGGCGCTAAGCAAATACAGATGCTCATTCCTTCGTTAAAAGTGGTATGTATTTTGCAAGCATACTTTTAACCATTGGTACCCCTGTGTTTTTAATCCTTTCCTTTCTGCTCTTAGCAGAGCCTAAAAAAGAGGAAGCTGTCAAACCCAAGCCCATTAAGGTTTTCAAATCTGAAATGGGCTATGAGACGGTTTTGGTCGACGTTACTCCTTTCACGATGGGAGAGCGGCAAGGCACTCTCTTGCAAGATGATGACGAGCGCCCCTTTGACGTTCAACTGACCCATTCCTTCTACATGGGACAAAAAGAGGTCAGTCGTGGGTTCTGGAGAAGTGTTATGGGAAATGACCCCAATGCGCGTGAAGGAGGAGCCTGTTTGCGGTCGGGTACGTATGATTTTCCAGATAACGATTCTCCTGTGTATTGTGTTGATTGGTTTGAAGCGGTTGAGTTTGCAAATCAACTGTCGAAGTGGGAAGGCTTCGAGCAGTGCTACATCATATCTGGAAATCAGGTTCAATACCCCAAGGGATATACTTGTAAAGGGTATCGCCTGCCAACCGAGGCGGAGTGGGA
>JAYYRF010000037.1:0-29733 GCA_036127535.1 Myxococcota bacterium
CATCGGGGAGTATTGGTATCGGCAAGGTGATCCCTCAAAGGCCCAAACATTTTTGAACCTTGCGATTCAGCACACCCAAAAGTATGATTCGCCATCTTGTGTGGGTTTTCAGGCGAGTTTGGCTTTGATAGAGGCCGAGGAAGGAAAAGCCGAACGCGCCCTTGAACGTCTCGATGAGGGAGAAAAGATACTACAAAAACACCCTCGAGAGCACGCGGTATTTCTACTCCAAAAAACCCGTATTCTGCTCTTGATCAACCGTGTTTCTCATGCGATCCGATCCTTACAACGGGTCAATCAGATCGCGGAACGATTGGGAATCCCCATCGTATCCAGGATTGGAAGAATGTTAGTGGATACCCGTGCGCTCGTGCGGGCAGCACGGGACGATGAAAAGAGCAAGACCGCGGATTGACCGGCTTGGATTCTCATGAGACTCTCGGGTGAGTTTACCCAGGTACAAAAGGCCACAATTCTCAGCAACGGCTGCAGGAAACACGGTATGTCCGTCCGGGCAAAAGCCCAATGAAAAATGTCCTATGCCTTTTTTCTGGTATCCGAAATGGTACTTCGGATTAGGAATTGTATAAATGATTCATTCCGGTCGATCAGCGATTCCGGAATCTCCTTTTCAATACTCGCATGGTACTTGGGCAGTTCAGACCAGTGTAAACCGGGTTTGATATGGTGTGCCGTGTGGTAGCCAAGATTGAGTCGAAAAAAGTTGAAGAGATATCCGACCGTATTTCGTGATGCCTCATATTTATTATCGGTAAACAAACCGGAGTGGTGATCATAGGTTGCTTCAAAGACCATGAGTACCATGATTTGTGGAATGCATCCAAAGAGTATAAACGCTGAGAAAAGGCCATTTATACCGTTAAACCAAAATCCCAAACTGAGAAGCAAGATCAGACTCATGAAATGAATACGACGGAAGCGAATATATTTGGTGAAGATCTTCTTTGCTTTGCGTCCAACTTCGGAGCACCGAGAATGCATGCGAACCCGGTTATACCATACATATTCCCAGCGCTTCATCACAGAACCATCATCCCGACTCCAGTTGGAAGCGTCCAGCGTTTTATCGTCTTGCTTCGGGTATTGGTTCATGTAGTTTCCGTGATGACCAATGTTGTGATGCAAAACCCAGGCGTAGGGTGTGATACCTGTTTGAAAGCTCATTAAAGAGTCGAGGACTTCATTGCTTCTTTTGTTTTGGAACACTGTACAGTGGCCGTGATGATGCTGAAAAGCGGCAGTGGTTCCGCAAAAGAATAAAAGTCCGATGGCCAAAACGGTCGCCCATATTGGAGATAGAAATATTCCGGTAAGCTGTAAGGAAAAAACAAGGGCGGTTACACAGATGGGCAGAACATCTCGAGAATTCTTAACAGCAAACATGGGGTCTCCACTTCATTGGGTGCTAGTCATTAGCACGATTATGGGGGAGAGTCGACTGCAGATATGACACGAAGGAGAGAATCCATTTGAAATCAGATGGTATGGTACACTAGACTTGAACGTTTCCGTCATTGGCTCGTGCAGGGAGAGGTGAGATGAAAAGCAACAAAGACAGAACCGCAGAAAAAAAGATCCAGCGTTTCATCCAAGATAAGATTGATAATTTTAAACTGGCGCAAAAATCGAAACTGGTGTATCAACGAATTCGGAAAGATATACCGCTCAGTCAAAATCCAAATACGACATTTTTGACGCTGGAAGAGGCCATCCGATCGGTGATCATCAAAACCGTCGATGGTGGGTCAGGAGATTTGCTCGAGCATCTGATCTGTATTTATTCACCCCGTGCAAAAGAGCATCCAGGACACTGTAAGGGATTTGACGTAGAACTGGTGAAGCCCAGTGCCATCGCAGATATTAAAATGGCCGATAACACGGTTAAGTTTTCAGACATGAGCAAAACATGTCAGAAGATCAAGGACAAGGCCGCTGAGAAAGGGTGTCCAACCGGTGTGATTATACAATGGTATGGGAAGAGCGATTCTGAAAAAAAAGATTCCCAAACAAACGTATCTATCTACAGCGGAAAGGCTGCGCGTGAATACCTTAAAATCTCGGACGAGGATGCCCGAAAAATACAGTCATACATTCAAAACTATCGCATCACGACGATTCAAAGACTGACCGGCTTGGTGAAAGATCAATTGAAAAAGTAGTACGGGCTGAATACTGGGTATTTCGTGAGATACTCTACGATTAGAGCGTTGCTGTGCGTCGTGATTTGCCCGAAGAAAGGAATGAGAGAACCGCATTGTAATATCCAAATGCTTCCCTTTGACGAAGCCACAATATGTCCTTGAAAAATATTTTTTAACCCTTATAATGTAGCCCATCTGCGAGTAAATATCATCATGAGCAAAAATCCCGTGCAGCTATGTTTACCCTTCATGCATGGTCTTCCCAATGAGACTCCCATGGCATCCACAGAAGACATACTGACGCAGTATTCCTATCCGCCCAGCATCATCGCCGACATTCTCTCCACATCCAAAACAACCATCCACAAAGGGATTGCCAACAAAAAGTTTGTGGCGGATGCACACGGGAATATATCTCTCGCTCAACTCGTCCCCATGAGCGATGCAATCAAACGAAGCCGTGAATACATTCGCAGAGAAGTTGCCCCTTTGCGAAGGTATACGGTGGCGGAGTTTTTCGCGGGTGCCGGCGGGATGGCGTTGGGTTTGGAAAGGGCGGGTCTAACATCGGTTCTCATCAATGAAATTGATAAGAAGGCGTGCGAAACACTTCGGCACAATCGACCGAAATGGAATGTGATCGAGAAAGATATTTCGGAGATGGATTTTTCATCGGAGATCGCCTCTGACCTCGAGGTCGATGTTGTGGCTGGTGGCTTTCCGTGTCAACCTTTTTCATATGCCGGAAAGAGCTTGGGATTTCAAGATACGAGGGGAACGCTTTTTTATGAGTTTGCCCGAGCGATCAAAGCTCTGTCTCCAAAGGTTTTTATCGCAGAAAATGTAAAAGGGCTAATGAATCATGATTCGGGTAGAACGATGGAAACCATCTGTTCCATTTTAGAAGAGTTGGGCTACAATATCGCATGCAAAGATGTTTTCAAGGCCATACTGTATCGCGTACCACAAAAAAGAGAGCGTTTGTTTATCATCGGTACCCGAAAAGATTTATCGATGGAGTATGAACCACCCATTCCTTGTCCGCAAATTTACACGTTGCAGGATGCCCTGTGTGCAGGGGAACTCTTTTCAAGCGATGTTCCCATTTCAGAGGGGCAAAGCTACCCCGAAAAGAAAAAAAAGGTCATGGAAATGGTTCCGGAAGGCGGTTTTTGGAAAGATCTTCCGTTAGAAATTCAAAAAGAGTACATGAAAAAGAGCTTCTTCCTCGGCGGAGGAAAAACAGGTATGGCTCGTCGATTGTCGATGCGTGAGCCATCTCTGACTCTGACATGTGCGCCCGCTCAAAAACAGACCGAACGTTGTCACCCCAAAGAGACACGACCCTTACAAATACGCGAATATGCACGAATTCAAACCTTTCCAGATCAATGGGTATTCAAAGGCTCCTTAACGTCTCAATACAAACAGATTGGCAATGCGGTTCCCGTTCATTTGGCCTATGCCATAGGCCAATCGGTGGTGCAGTTTCTCAATCAAGTGGAGCCCCGCCAGCAGTCTCTTTTCTGATCGTTTTCTTTGATGCCGAAGGGGGAACGACAACGACTTTCGATACAGAGTCCAAAAAGTGACCTCTTGGCCGTATTGCTGGAGAGACGAAAACAAAGAAGCCCATTTGAATTTTTGATTGTACTCTATTAAGCGTTCCTTATCATGAATCCAGATACTTTTTTAATCCAGATCCCAACCAGCGCGGTGTATATGTCGTTGAGCATCGCTGCGCAGTTGTGTTTAATTGTGTACTGTTTGGGGTACTCTGCCGGAAGTAAGGAAAAGTGGTCTTTGATTCGATTCCTCGTCATTTGGACACATTACAACCTTTGGCTCTGCATGGGAGAAATTTATTTTGCGACCTATGAGATTCCTCGTGGAGTGCGGCATCCAGATGAAGTGTTGATGGAGCAAATTTGGTTGACCGCGTCCGTCGGTCTCGGACCATCTATGGTGGCTTTTTTCTTTCAGATCATGAAACGACCAGAGCCGCTTTTAATCCGAACGATCACCGTTATTGCAATTGGTATTGCCATCGGAGGATGGATATATCCCGAAATGGCCGATCGAAATGGCAGCGGTCCCGCTTTGGCGACCGTTCCCATAACCATTTTGCCGCTGCTGTACGGTATTGGTTGGATGTGCTATTATTTTTTCACCACGAAGGACAAGCGATACAAGCGCAGGATGAGCATTATCTTGCTTTCGATCGTGATTTTGATGGCTGCCATGATTAGCTTCAACAGTCTCTTTTCAACGGAAGAAACCAAAAAAATCGCAAACCAGTATCGGCATCTTCTCATCTTGATCATGACCCTTCAGCAAACTTTTTTGTATACGTTGGCCATCACGCGGTATGGAATTTTCGATATTGGCATTGAAAATGCGGCCGATGAGATGTTCAAACAGATGAAAGATCCGGCGCTCGTCATCTCCGGTACGGGGCGAATCACCCGTGTCAATCCCATTGCGCAGTCTATTTTTCAATTTCCGGAAGCGGGTATCGACCGTGATATTACGGAATGGATTCCGAATTTTAACGCCTCCGTATCTCGTTTCGAAAGCAAGATTGCTTTGGGTCGCCAAGAGAGTATTTATTTCTGCACGCTGACACCGGTACAAAAAGGCGAAGAGCGGGTCGGAACCGTTATGGTGATGCGAGATATTACCGAAGAAAAGCGAGTCATGAGTATGAAGAACGCTTTTTTGTCTACGGTTTCGCACGAACTTCGTACGCCGCTGACCTCGATTTTGGGTTTTACAAAAATCATCCAAAAGAAGTGGAAAAAGGTCATTGTGCCCCTTTTCGAAGCCGACAATAAGCGCGAAGAACGCGCAAAAAAGCAGATCACCAAAAATGTGGACGTCATTATTTCGGAAGGGGAGAGACTGACCGCTTTGATCAACAACGTTCTCGATATCACTAAAATGGAATCGGGCTCTATCGATTGGAAGTATGAAAAAACAACGTTTTTGGCGATTGTTGAGCAATCGATTGCCGCAACCCAAGGACTCTTCGATCAAAAAGCACTTACGTTGACTACTGAACTAGAAGATGCCGAGGTGGTGGTCGTCGTCGATAAAGATCGTTTGATTCAAGTTTTGCTCAATTTGCTTTCGAATGCCGTCAAGTTTACCGAGCGGGGCACCATCACGATTCGCGTGGAGCGACAGCATCAAAACATCATAACATCCGTCATAGATTCCGGTGTGGGCATGAAAGCGACCGATGTCGGCAAGGTGTTTGAAAAGTACCAGCAAGTGGGTAAGGAAAGCGGTTTACAGAAAGGGACGGGACTCGGTCTTCCGATCTCCAAAGAAATCGTAGAGGGGCATGGAGGAGAGATTTGGGCAGAATCTGAGCTGGGGAAGGGGAGCACCTTTTCGTTCAGTATTCCACTTCCACAAACCCAAAGTCCAGCCGTTAAGAAGGTAAATCCCGAGGAGGTTCTCGTTTCATTGCAGATGATTGCGCAGAACCAAGTCGTACGCTCTACCCCTGAAGTGCTCATTGTCGATGACGAACCGAGTATACGTCAACTGGTTCGGCAGTCTTTGGAACCATCCGGCTATCGCATTCGCGAAGCATGCGATGGGTTGGAGGCGCTTGAGTTGATTAAACAGTCCCTGCCCGATTTGATGGTTTCCGATGTCATGATGCCAAGAATGAATGGGTTTGACTTGGTGGCCATCATTCGAAACGACGTGCAACGAATGCATCTACCGATCGTCATGCTGACGGTGGTGCCGGACGAGAAGCGCGGCTATGGTTTGGGGGTCGATTCGTATCTGCGGAAGCCGATTGCACCGGAGACAATCCGAGAAGAAGTCTCCAAAGTGTTGGTACATCGCGCCAGCGAACGTCATGTTTTGCTCATGGGACGCGATATGGAGCGCATGCAAACACTTCGCGATCAAATACAGGCCTTGGGCTATGTGATCCATACAGCGACTTCTATCTCTCAGATCGATTCGATCAAAGGGTTACGCATGTCGATGGTTATTGTTGAGAGCGGCTTCCTCAGTTCCTCAGAGCTTCAAGTCACGCTCCGAAGCATGGGACAGATGGCGCCTTTGATCCGCCTGCTCGATATGGGTTAACCGTGGCGTCGACTCGTTGATTTCTACGAGTCGACCGATCACCTTTTACATCAATGCGCCGACGGCACCCGTAAAGATAACGCTTAAAACACCAATGATGGCAAATCTTTTGGTCGTGTTCTCATAGGCGGCCGGTGTTCCAGCCAAAGGGGTAAACCAACATACGCTCAGAATGAAAAATATTGCCAGGAAGTAAAATATTAGATTTATCATCTTTTGCCTCAGTCTTAGATTAAGATAATGAATCGAAATGGATTGCATTCTCGGTTCTTTATCCAGTACACAAAAATCATACAATATATTTCTCTGTTCCGAAATACAAATATTCTTTGGATCGGAAGGTTTGGGGCCTATGGAATTGCAGGGAAAGAAGTCGTAGAGTGACAGATAAAAGACCATGAAGCGTTGGCCGTTCGGGCGTGAATCGGCGAAGAAAGAGGATTATTATCCGTCTTCGTTTAATAAAGCATTTTCGAGTGCTTTTGTGAGATGGAGAAGTAATTGTTCGCTCTTCGGAAGGTTTGTAATTTCCAAATATCGATCCGTCCTGTACATGCGCGAAGGGTGTCTGTCAGTTCCGGGCACAGTTCGATATTTCTCCGTTCGCTCCACGTCCTTGATCGCGGCTGTGCTTTTTGTCTTCGTACTTCCCGGGCGATCGGTAAATAAAATTCTGAACCAGCATAAGCTTCGATATTGTTACACAGAACACCGAGGTGGGAACGAATGAGCGCGATTCGGAATCGAGTGTTTGCTTTCGCACTGTCTTTAGACGGTCAAGAGGAACATGTTAGGCTGTGCAGTGCGAATTGCTGGAGAGAGGGGTTCTTGCGAGAAAAGAATATGAATTTTTCCAAGGCTGCCGTTTGTGTGTTGCGAATCATGTACCACGAGAGCGGTAGTAAGATTTCATCAATTTCGGATTCAATTTGCTCACCGTACCCCATTTGAGGCATGTAAATGTCGATAGAGCGGGATTCTGAGAGTGAAATCAGCCAGGTGGTATAATGTTCTACATCTCTGCTTTGACGGAGGCATATCGTCCACAGTTGATGCATTTGATGCAGAGACAGACCATTTGACGCCTGTATAATCACCGGTGATGCCATTCTACCCAGTCTTTTTACAAAGGAGAAGAAAAGCGCCATATCCTGTCTGAGCACCAAACCCAACGCATCGATGTGATTCGCGGCATCGGTATCGATGGAGCTGAACGGTGTACCGCGCATCACGTACTCCCATGCATCTGAAAACGAATCCGAAACGCGGCTCCACTCGAGGGCTCGATGCAGATGATGGCGTGCCAACGGATCGTTTTGAAAGGCGAGATGGATTAAAAATAGGTAGATTTCGTGCTCTTCTTTGGCAATGGGCTCTTCTACGAGGCCGCTTGCCTTGCCCAAGATATCAATCCAGTGCTGAATGGTTTCCACCGAGGCACCACGCCTTCTCTGAATCAGACATAGGCGATATATATACTGCGCCAATTCTCGTACGTTCCATTCATCGTCTTCTTGCATGGACGTCCATAAAGACCACAATGTATCCATGTTGGGATTGAGTGAAGCATGTTCGGAACCGACCAGCACATCGATGAGATATATCGTCCACGCGTTTGTTTCATCCTCCTCCTTTCGATGGGTTTTCCAGCCCTCTTTGAGAGCCTGCTGCGTCTTTTTGGATATGGGGTTGGTCAGAAGGGTGAGAAGTGTGCTGAGGATCTCAGGTAAAGATAGATGGCGTGGAAAAATACCGACGCACAAACTCAATGTGCGATACGCATGCGCATTTTCGTTTTCATCTTCTTCGCTGTCGTCGTATTCTTCGCTGTCGTCGTATTCTTCCTCTTCCGTATCTTCTTCGCTGTCGTTGTATTCTTCCTCCTCCTCTTCTCCTTCTACATCCGCATCCAATTCGTCGGGTTCACTCTCGTTCGCCTCCTCCTCTTGGGCGAGCCAAAATTGTTGTGTCCATTCGGTCGCCTTTGTATGATCCATTGCGCGTTCCGTGCCGAGCAAGAAGAGGGAGAGAAGAAACAAATGTGTTCGGTGATCGTCTTCTTCACAATCATCCAGGGCGCCTTGAATACCGTGCGTCGAGTCCGGGAAGGATGTGATATGGTGTATTTTTGGCAGCATCGAGTATACAAAGTGATGAAGCAAATGATCCGAAGAGTGGATCTCGACGAGGATGCGGTTCCACAAGTCTTGTGTGGGCGAGTAATCCGTATTCACAGCGCACTGCTCTAGCAGCAGATCATACAAACGTTCTGCATATTCCATGCCGGTACTCTTCTGTACAAGATCGAGAATGAGCTCGGTTTGTTGTTGTTTTAAGAGCAGTAAAAGCATTTCCCGACGAACTTCGATACGTTCAAAATCATCGCCAACCTCTTCGTCGTGTGTGAGGAGCCAATGCAGTCGGTTTCGATCGAACGGAATGGGAGCGTGTGCCAGCATTTCGCGCAGACAACGTACGCGAAGGCGCTCGCTCTTTAATTGAAGGGTTCGGGTAACATACTCTTGTACGTCAAAGGCGGTGTCCTCGCTCAAGTACACCTCTTGCTGTAATTTTGAGATTAATTGGCATTCTAATTCCGCGACATCTTCCAAATGTTCGATGACCCGAAAAAGATCCGTGAAGTCTGGATTTTGCCATTGCGAAGGTTCTTTTTGTAACCGGTATGATTCGATTTCAAGCCGTATGCCGATGAGGATGTCGTTTTCCGAGAGATGTTCCATGGCTTCTCGTACAGCATCCATCTGCCCCCGCTGATGTAGTATGGCGATATAGGTACATAAGACCGTATTTCGAACATCTTCGTAGCCGATGCTTAGAATCTGTTCGAATAGCCATTCTCGCTCCTCCAAATGCTGCGGGAAAAAGGTTTGTATCCAATGGTTGTAATTGCTGGAGTTGACGTATGCGAACAGCATGGTGTCCGACAAGGAAAAGAACTCTCGGTGCCGTCCTTTTTCAAACATGAAGTCTCGGATTTGATAGCAGAACTCCTGCTGTACAAAAGAGTCACTCTCTCTCAAAAAGACCTCTTTTCCGGTCTGCCAGTATTTCTCTCGCACAGAGGCCGGACCTTCAGAGGCTCCTACACCCAGGCACTGCAGCACTTCATCTGTGTCTCCCTTCTCCTTAAGGGGGTCGTGCCACGCTAAAAAAATCACCTCGCAGTCCTCGGGTCTTCGCGCGTATACGTATCGAAAAACCCACCGCAGTTCCTCGGCCTCAAAATACGGTTCTTCCGCAAACAGATCTTCCCAGTTTTCCTCCTCATGCAGGATATACAAA
The DNA here is from genome assembly GCA_036127535.1 of Myxococcota bacterium. GTDB lineage: Bacteria > Myxococcota_A > UBA796 > UBA796 > UBA796. The sequence goes on from JAYYRF010000037.1 coordinate 9,579, forward strand.
AGCGGAATTTCATCTTCGATAAAAGACCAATCTTCGGGTGTTAGGGTCGAATTTCTTTGGATTCGAACAAGTCGATCGAAAATGTTCCTTTGGGCGTCGCTCAATCCGTCCATTTGCGCAAAAGCCTCTAAGGCTTCTGCGGAAGAGTCTATGAAGTGATTGGGTTCCAGCACGTCGGTTTGAAGCAGCACCAATCCTTCAGCATAACCGACTTGGGCCATCAAACCCGTGAAAACCCCAAGCACCTCTTCATCGAGATAGGGCTGGGGAACCTGTTGTAAAAGGCGTGCGATGTGCCCGAGAGAGGTGTGCTGCTCTTGCGTCGTCTGACCGAGCTCGTGTGGAAGGATGTTGTGAATTGACTCTGTCAGATCGTCCGATGTAATTTCGGGTGCGATGTGCGCCAGATGGTTTGCCGATACATGCGGGTGAAGCAGGAGTCGCGATAGCCAATGGGAGGCGGGAAACAAAGAGAAGAATTGAGGCCAAAGCGCAGAAGGAAAGTGATCAAAAATACGGATGTACACCTGACAGATAAAATGCGCACCCAAAAGGTCAGTCAGTTCTTGGCTCATTTCATTTTGGGTGTTTTCCTCCAAATACGCGAGCATTTCTTCGATGGTGCCATAGAGATCGTGCTCTTTTTTTTGTATCGTATGGCTGGCCAAACCCAAGAAAACCAGTGACGCAATCGCTGCGGCTCTCGGTTCTAAGTCTTGGACTTTCAAACATAAGAGTTCCAACGTTTCCGAATTGAGGTCTTGCTGTCTACAGCACTGTAAAAGGAAAGAGAAAATATCTGCTTTCACCCTCTGTCTGAGATCGATGTTTCGCTCGACGGTCGATTGTAGGAGTGGCGCGCTTTGTATCGTTGTATCCACAATGGCGCGTGCCATGGCAATATTATACATCTGTTGCGTGAGTTTTGTATTCCCACAAAGACTCTCTTGGTATGCACATAGATTTTCATCTAAAATCACCCGTTGCATCGTTTGGCTGTCTTGTGTGTGGTACAGATGATAGGCGGCGTGTTCCGCGATGTATGGATCGACGATGGGTGAGTGGGTTGGAAAAATATCGTATAGCGTAGACAAGGAGCGGTGAAGAGCGCGCGCAGATCGGGAACGGAGTTTCGTCATGTTACCTCGCTGTGATGAGAAGAAAGTATAACCAATTTCCAATCTATCGTTTGGGCGACGGCGTAGATTATAAGCGACTTGTCTCCAAACGAACTTCGCCTCTCACGTGAGGTTCTCTACGAGCGCACTCCTTTGGTGAAAGGAGTGAAGTCTCTTCCCACTTCCGAGCAACGTTTTATTTGAGAAGGGTGGAACGCTTGGGGCGCGGGGGCATCTTTCCCCAGTTTCGACGGCAACGATGCTTTTCTCGCTGAAAATGCTGGATCTCTTTTCGACACTCTTGGTGGTTTCTGTTCTGCTCTGTGCATACGTTCCAGCTTTTACAGTATTGGTATTCGGATACGTACTTGATTTCGACGCGAGAGAGGGTTCGCTTCGTGCGTAGGAATTCCGTCACCTGTTCTTGGTTCGGTTGACTGTTTGCCCACATTTGCATGGCATGCATAATGCAACTGTCTCGATCGTGTGTGACGTATTTGCGGCAACGTTTCAGCTGTACATTGGTATCGCTCGACGGTCGAGCATCGATAAACTCAAAGGTGCAGTCAGAATAACCCGCACAGCCTTCGAGTAGCGTGGTAAGGGATTCCTCTCCTCCTTTGTGGATTCGATTGACGCTCCACGCGTGTCTACAAGCCTCCTCCCAAGCACCGGATAAAGGACAATATTGGTGGACATCCTCGATTTCGTATAGACTGCCCGCTTGTTGATAAATGCAATATGCGAAGACCTCTTCGTTGGGGTAGTCCATGCATTTTTCGAAGACCCCCGATACCGTCGGGGGCTGGAAGCGGGGTGGGGGTTCTGGTGCATGAGAGCATCCCCAAAGCCAAAGGGCAAACGTCATCTACTCATCCGATTTTGTATTTGGTTGCTATACATCAAATAACGATAGAAAGAGCTGTGTCCACCAAATTATGGGAATCGGCAAAAACATTCGGATGATGAGACTAGGGATTCGCGAGTATGGGAGAAAGGTCGAAATTACCGTTGTTGGTTCCCACCATGTCATTGTAGACGGCCCCGCCATCGCAAACCAAGGCGGTACACTCCTCAACGCTATCAATCGAGTCGTTGCTGTTTGTATATACATACAGGCAAGGGTGTACGTCTTCATAGGATGAAGGGAGTTGGGTTGCTCCCATGGTAAGCGCCCACGATTCATATTCGGCGGCATCCAGGGTTGGATTGCACACGATGCAGAAAGGGTGGCTCATCGGTACGACATCGATCTCGGGTTTGTACATAATTTTGAGGTTGCCATCATGCGGTTCACATTGGGAATACTCTTGTGTTCCACATCCCAGCATCAACATCGGGAGACAAAGAATGATTCGGCTGTACATGTTTGTCCCTTTGGGTTCGGGTTAGTATTCTTCGGAATGAATGCTTAATGTAAACCCACCTGCCACAACATCTTTCGGGCCGGCCACACCAATAATGTTGAAGTATCCGTTATCGATTGCCGTTACGCTTGCAGAATCTTCTTCTCCCGGATTAGAGTCGGTCGCTTGTGGGAATCCCGCTTCGCATGTCACAACCGAGTCCACATTGGGAGGAACTTGGTTGCTGCCCAAAGCTTGTTGTAAGATATAGACATTTACATCCAAATCTGATTGTTCTGGGTTAACCGTCGCGGTAAGCAACGTGTGTGGGTCTTGGGTGACAGAGTAGAACACATGGTGACCCATAAAATTAATGTGTTCGTTACCGGGCCAACAGGCGACGGAGCCTCTTTGTGCCCAATCCAAGTCCGATAATATTTCCCCTTCCGATAGGTCTCCTTGTATCTGCTCGCCAACGTCGGCAGCAATGACATTGTCTGAGATAGATTGGCTGGCTTTCTCCTCGCAAGCAAGTATCCATAAGAATGTGCAATAACGCATAAAAAGTTCCTCATAATTGATCCTTCTTGTATCGGATTCTCGAGTGCCTTTCCATCATTTCTCAAAGATTCATCGCGCAGAGAAAGTCGAGAGTATGGCCTGTGGACGAGTGAGAGTTCTCGTTCTGTCGCACGGAAGAATCAAAAAATTGAACGGTTTTGGAGCGTCCGCGGTGCGATACAGGGTGGCTTTCCCAAAAAGAGTAAACAAAACGACGGTAGATTTGATAAAATCAGATTCGTACAGTCTCAAATTCAACATTTACTCGATTGGAAATGTCTATGATTTCCCCTCTCTTCCTCTTAACCTTGGCGCAGGCCGAAGAGTTAATCGGCGCTGACAGACCTTCGGTCGCAGCGAGTTCGAGCACCGTTGGCCAACAGGTTTTACAGCTAGAAACAGGGGTGCAAATCGATGGAACGTCGTCTGAAGATCTATTTTTTTCGGTACCGACAATGATTCGCTACGGGCTCTCGGATAGATTTGAGGTGCGTTTGTACGCCAACGGCCTCGGGTATTTGAATGACCGTTTTTCTCTATCAGAGGAAAACAGCGGTGCACAGGCAAAATGGACGATCTTCCAACCCGAGGACAGTTCGGTATCGCTGGGTCTCCTCGCCTCCGTTGATTATACCGATCAGCTGGGCAGCAGTATCAGCGCCCTTCTCGACATGAGCTTTGGCCCCGTTGCGTACTGGTTAAATGTTGGTGTTTCAAGCGGATTCTCTTCTGTTGAAACGTTGTCTGCTCCCTATAGTATGGGAGTTGGATACCTTTTTCCAAACCGGCACGGTCTATTCCTTGAAACGGCGGGTCAGATTCCCAACACGGATTCGATGAGTGCGCAGGTCGGATATTTTTGGCTTAGTGAACAGATGCAAATCGATCTCTACATGCAAAGGGGGTTCTCTGAACCTCCACACTCTCTCTTTGCACTGGGGCTGGCTTACAAATTTAACTGAGTGAACTCCCCGCGACTCGCAACGCTCGTGAATTTGGAATCATCCACCGGTAGAGATGCTTTTGTACGTGCGTAGTTCTACTTTCGTTGACATGTTTGCTTTGGACGGAATACAGATAATGCAAGGAATAGGGGGTATGAATGGGGAAACTAAGAGGTCACACGGCTACACACTTACATCGAAATATAGGTTCTCTTTTCGTCGATGAGATTCAGGAACGAACCGGTCAAAGTATTCATTCATATTGGTTTCACTATGCGGTCTTTCATCTTCTGCAAGCCGAAGAATTGGATATGTGCACATCGATGCTGGTTTCGGAAGATTACATATGGACGCGTTTGAAAGAAGCGCCGGAAACCAACGGGTATATGTTGCAGTTGGACTATAAAAGTGCTTATGAACGTGCTCCCAATCCCATTTTGCAGCAGTGGCTCGCCTTCGTAAAAGAATCGCTAACCCTTCTCTCTCGAGGAGATGCATATTGGAGTCGCGCGAATATATGGCATCAACTTTGCGAAGAGGTCTCTGTTCAAAATCCTTTTTTTCCGCATCGACCCAAGACCGATACATGGAGTCCTGGTCGCTCTAAACTTCGAAGATCGCATTCTGCGAATGAGCCTTGGCGCAAGGCGATACAAGGAATGGTCGAATTGCTACCCGATGGGATTCGGGGTGGTCATAAAAAAGGAGAGTACGTCGTTGCTTGGGGATACAACGGTGTGATTTTGGTGCATGCCAAGCCCGAACAAGCACCCCTGGTCATCGATGCCAAGCACGGTATGACGCGCGGTGCCACGGTATGGCGGGGGGATGTTCTGAGTTGGGGAGAAGACGGCCGCATTTGTCGGTGGTCGTCGGAGGGTGAATTATTAGAAGAACACGCGATTGGGATTCCGATATCGGTTCTGCACTGGGTCGATGAGCATTCCTTTTTGGCGTATCCTTGCTCTCCTTGGTACGATCCCGAAGAGGATCCCGAAGATGGAACCATTGTTCATTGGGATCTGCAAGAAGCGCGTATGATACGAGAGTTTGAAGCCCATGAGGGAGATTCGATCCAGAATTTGCTCATAGAAGGGGAACGGATCATCTCGTGGGACAGAAATGGCTTTATCATCGAGTGGGTGCTGCAGACAGGAGAGGTACTTCGCAACATAGAAGCGCACAAAGAAGGGGTCGTCGCGTTGAGCCGAATCGATTCGGAACGATTGATCAGTACAGGAGCGGAGGGGGTTCACCGCGTTTGGCGACAGGGAAAAAAGAAAGGCAAGAAGCTATCCGGTCTGAGCGCTTACGCCGGTCATATATGTGTGGGGGAGTATATTGCAGCTTGGGATGATGCCGGCGGTCTGAGTTTTCATCACATCGATGGTAAAAAGCCGATTGCGATACAAAATGAGCACGGCTCTTGGATCGAAGGCGCTATGCACTGGAAAGACTCGATTATTGTTACTTGGACGAACAATTTGACCGCGGTTATGCAAGAGCCGCCGGATCCAATCCTTCGTTTGTGGAACGTGGAAACCGGTGAGAAGATCGGCGAGCTCTACGGACACCAAGAGGGGGTTTGTCGGGTGTTCAAGCATGAAGGGATGTTGATTTCCTCCAGTTTATCGGCGGAGATCATCTGCTGGGGGGATCCGCTAAAACCCACTCCAAAGGCCTGGAACGGTCACAGTGCGGAGCCCAACTGTATCTTGTCTGCATCAAAAGATGAGATTTTAAGCACCGGAATCGATGGGATCTTGTTTCGCACCCGCGTGCGCGACTTTCTCCCTCTCGATCGCTTGCCTCGACTGTTGAGGAGAATGGCTACGTTTGCCTGCGGTCATCATATTGTGAGTGTTGCCTATGAGGGACAGATCGATATCTTTGATCGAAACGGTTCGTTTCAAGGTCAGTTCGATATTTTTGCAGAACAAGATGCACAGGGGAATCCCATTCCTTGGTACCGGAGAAGCTTTGGGAAATATGCGATTGGTGGGTTGCCGCGGGACGAGCAATCTTTTTGGGTGCATACCCGTAATGGCGAATTGACTCTTTGGAATTTGAAAGGAGAGAGATTGTGCTCATACCAAGGTCACACCGAATGTGTCGATCGGATCGCTCGTTTACAAACGGGACATCTGCTCTCATTGTCTTGGGATAACAGTGCGATTCTGTGGGAGGAGGATGGAACGATACGATATCATTGGGATCAATTCTCCGGGTGGACATGGGCGTATCTGGAGCAGCAAGATCGAATTTTTATCGGTGATCTCGATGGTGTTATACAGTGCTATGATCTGAATTCAGGAGCCAAGGTCGCGCGTTTGAAAGGGATGAAGGCATGGGTTTTGGGTATGGTTGTCTTGCGAGATGGTCGGATTCTCGCCCACGGACACGATGCACCGAGCATTCCCATTTGGAATCCGAGCGATAAAAAGAAGTGGAAACCAGCGTTGAAGTACACCGGACATGGTACCACCACTGTTTTTGGCGTGTTTCAACGTGCCAATGGTCATTGTGTGAGTTGGGATCAAGATGGATACATCCATGTTTGGGATCCAGAAACCGGTGCGGAAATTTGGCAGTATTGTACGGCTGAGGCCGTATCGGAGAGTGAGTCCTTTTCCGCAAAAAATGGGATTTTGGGTGCTTTGGAAATCGGTTCTGATATCGTGTTGTGGACAGCCAAACTGGAGTGGTTTTGCTTGCGGGAGGGAGAATTGATCGAAAGGCTCGGTGAAGAAGAAGCCGCTTGGTACAAACCGGATTGGATCGCACAACGGCAGTCTGCAACCAGTCTTCGTTCTTCGGGTGTGAAAAGTGTCGCATGGCCGGACGGAGAGGGGCGTCGTCGCTGTGGGCAAGAAGACCGCTTCGCCCGCAATCTGATCTTTCATTCCGGAGGTGAAGGGGTTCAGTGGCACTATCACGACAATGTAAAGATCGAACAATACGATGAACGGGGGGTTTGGCTTAGCGATGCCCGCGGTGACACTTTTCGGGTCGAGTTCTCGACTTGATGTCTTCGTATAGCGCTAGCCCGCGTAGAGAATTCATTGTAGGTTCGCTTTGAAGGCATGTTTTGCGTAAACCTTAGAACGCTTCGACATTTCTGCTGTACAGGGTAAAAAGTCGATTTTATAATGGTCATGTACAGTCAGAATCAGGATTTCAAATGTTTTCATTCATACAATCACAAATGTCTCTCAAGCGTATCTCTTTCGTAGATAAATCGTTTGCTGCGTTCTGTAAAAATACGGCCATGGTGCTCGGGCTATGTAGCTTGGGAACCATATCGACCAACGCTTTCGCCGGAACGTGTAAAATTTATCGCGGTAGCAGTGGTTGGGATGTTGCGGGACGAGTCGATGGAAGTAAAATTTATCGAGACAGCAGCGGTTGGGATGTTGCCGGTCGAATGGATGGTAAGAAAATTTACCGCGGTAGCAGTGGCTGGGACGTCGCTTTTCGCATGGACGGCAAGAAGATTTATCGCGGCAGCAGTGGCTGGGACGTCGCTTTTCGCATTGACGGTAAGAAGATCTATCGCGGTAGCAGTGGCTGGGACGTTGCGGGCCGAGCCGAGAACTGTAGCCATTCGGAGATGGCTTTGGCCGCGATGGTATTATAAATCTCCTCTGTGAACGCGGGATTCTCTTCTGCAGGGGCGTTTGAACAACCACGAGCTTTTTGGGTTTGGAGATCGCCTTTGATTATATCGAGTATTCGGCTGCTTCCAAGATTCTCATGACGGCCGGGTTTTCTTTGCGGGTCGGCATGATGATCGCATACAAGGATTCGCGTATTTCGGATAGCTCTTGTATGGTGACAACCCGATAGGTTGATTCTACGACGCCTCGAACCGTCGTTGGAACCGCAAAGATGCCCACACCGGCCTGGCCGAAAGATTTGAGGAGGGCACTGTCTCCGAATTCGGCTACGATGCGAGGATGAACACCGGTTTTTTGAAACCAAATTTCAAGCTGGTTCCGCATTGCGGAGCCGACCTCGGGCAAGATCATGGGCATACCATTTAAGCTGTTGGGAAATCCGTTGAGCGCTTGGGCTGCCAGTTTGGGCGCGGCCATTAGGGAGATGCTTGATTCTCCGATGAGTATACTTTCTGCATGTACATCGAGTGATAGTCCTACAGGACGATCTACCAGGACGAGATCGAGATGGTGTACGGCCAAATCAGCAACCAACTGATCCGCTAAGCCTTCGCGTACCATAAGATGAACGGGAAAGTCGGGAACGTTGAGAGCGGGATAGAGCAATTCGAGGGCGATTAATTTGGGAAGGTGATTGCCGACACCGACACGGAGTCGATATGTGTGACGAAGTCCGGTTTTGCTGCGAGCAGCATCGACCAATTCCTCTCCAAGTGCAAAGATATCGTCCGCATATTCCTTCACGACTTGTCCGCGTACGGTCAAGACCAAACCTCTGCCCTGGCGCTCAAAGAGAGGATACCCGAGCCTTGCTTCCAGCGTTTTAATTTGAGTGCTTACCGTACTGGGAGCCAACAAGAGCTTTTCGGATGCGCGTGAGATATTTTTTTCTCGTGCAACCATCCAGAAATAGCGAAGGTGTTGGTAATTGAGGGACATTGTTCTATAATTTCGAATGATTGGTATAAAGTATTTCGCTCGCTCTAAGTATTACAAAAAGGGCCCCTGTCAACAAATTAAAGCGTAGATGGTTTTGGTGCATTGATGTAGATACGATATGGTGACGGATATCGCTCGTATCCAGGTCTGAGATCCATTGGCTGCAAGGGATTCGCATGATGTGTACCGAGAAGGAGCATGCTTGTCCTTTGGGTATCGTTTCCGAGAAAGGCTTGGACTTCTGCGGATGACTCTTTTTCGTACTATTGCGATATGAGAGTATTGTATCCATTGTCGGTACTGCCAACATTGTAGTCTGTTCCGTTTCCTGAAGTGGTGCTACCATAGGCATCTATCCAAGAATGGGTTCCCGCGGAGTATCCAAATCCGGTATTATCGGTTGCGCTGGTACTTTGGGCTAGTATGAGACCACCGCTATATGAATTAAAACCAAAGACACCATTTCCAACGGCTTCTGACAGGTAGAGATCGGCAGTGGAGCCATAACTAATTTGATATCCGTTGGTACCATTGTTGTTGGATGATCCTTCTCGCATATACAGCATGGAATTCCAAGAAGCACTCAAGCCGAAGCCACTGTGATCGTATACATCGGCATTGGGAAGGAAAAGAATCGCAGAGTAGGCGGTGTCTGCACCGTACGCGTTGTTGTGAATGTTCGCGTCATCTATGCGAATCAAGGAACTAAAACGCGACATAATGCCGCGAGAAGCATTGTTTCTTATCTCCATCGATCCATTTGGCGCATATACCGTTGCATTGTTTTGCGCGTAGATCCCCGCGCCAGCCCAGCCTTCAATGATCATGTCTTCCATGTCGACAGAACTGTTTTGGTGAACGAACAGGCCTATGTTGGTATTCGTGTTGTCCCCTTTGAGGGTAAAACCCGACAATGTCCTGAGATGGGAGCCATCGAACAAGCCGATACCGTAGTTGGCATCGCTGCCGGTGAATTCCAAAATATACGCACCGGGTTGCGCTATATCTCCTACGATCTCCATACGATTGCCATGGTCGTGTCGAATATCCAATGATTCGGTATATGTGTGTGTCCCTGCTTCGAGGGACAGCGTTAAGACTGCATCGGGATGGATTTTATATTGATAGCTCTCCCGAACGGCATCGTGTAGGGTTGCGAAATTGGCGCTGGAAGAGGGGCCAATGACCCATGTGGTATCGGTGCTGATCCACTGCGCGGCTAGGGTCGCAGATGTTACATAATCGGATTCGATCGCCGTTATGGAGACCAAGAGGCTCGCCATATCCGATTCCAGAACGTCGATGTCATCCGCATTGTCCGTGATCAAGAGGACGTGATCGGAGATATCGGATTCGGCGTTGGTCATACTTGTTTGCAAAGCGCTCAACGAAGCGGAATGGTTTACAATGGATGACATATTTTGTTGGATAGAGGTTTCCGCACCGGCGACTTGGGATTGCAGAGTACCCAGATCCGTTTGTAAAGAGGCAATTGCCGATTGGTTTGCAGCGATACCACCGAGGTTGCTGGCGATGGTTGTTTCATTGACGGCGACGCTGGATTCCAAAGAGGCTACAGCACTGGCATGATTGCTGATGTCGCTTTGCAGGATCAGCAGATCACTGCCATGGGTCTCTACAGTGGTTTGCAACGTGGAAAATTCTTCTTGGGTGACCAAATGAGAAATATCATCTTGTCCCAAAGACGAAGCGGAAAGCGTTTCCAGTTCAGCGTCGATATCGCTTATGTTTTGTGTGTTTTCGTTCACGCTCTCCGTAAGGCTGACGAGTTCCGATTGGTTTACACAAGACTCTTCCAAGACGGCCAATTGTTCTTGTAGCAGGAGCAACTGCTCTTCTAAAGCGGCGACTTGGGTTTCGTTCGCATAGGATTGCGAATCTCTTGAACAACCGATTATGGATGCGAATAAAAGGTAACTGTGCATGATAGACTTCCCTTTGGTTTGGACGGTATAGAGCTCGGTGCGTTCCGATTGCCCGATTTTCCAACACACCTCTCGCATAACGTTTTTTGGTCAGGGTTTTTGGTTTTTTCAACGAAAGCGAAAAACGTCTTTCGAAGCCAAAAGATCCATCTGCGAGTAAGGGTTCAACGCCTCCGTTTGGTTCGGTTTGCGATCGCTGATCTTGTTTATATCTGAGACAAACGCGCTATTGTGAGTCTAAGATTTTCAACGTGTCGGACGTCCAAGGAAAGGCCGGTAGCTCTTTGAGCATAGCGGAAATATTCGGCTTGAGAAAGCCCGGTACCTTTGGCCAGTAGGCTTCATCGGTCACAAAGGCCTCCAAAGCCGATAGGTTGCTTTGCATCGGTTCGGACAAACCCTTATCTTCATGTTCTTTGACGGCCAATTTGAGGTACTCTTGGAAGGCGAAGGCAAAATCGACTTCTCTTTCCATTTCAATGGCCATCGACATTGCTTGGTGCGTCAAATCTTGTGCTTTTTGGATATATTCCTTTTTTACGTTTTCCGATACGTCCGTGACTTCGGCCAACAGTTGATAGGTCATCCCCAGTTTGTTGAGAAGTCCGGGTTTATCGCTGCGGAGATTGTTCTCATCGACCAATTTCCAATCTTGTTCAAACGCTTCCAGTGCCCGCGTCGGTTCACGAAGATTGTACAGGTAGATGGAGCCCCGTATCCCATAATTCATAGCCATGCCCTGTACATCGTTCAAAGCCATTTTTAGTTCCATCGCACGGTTCATTTTGGGTAAAACCGTGTCTTTCCAAAGTTCTTCTGGTGTAAAGGGGGGAGGATCGAGCTTGGTTTGCGAGAGTGCTTCATACCAAGATTTGTTTGCATAGGTTTGATAAACCGCTGCATATAGAAAGTCGTGCTCGCGAGAGCATGGAGGGGAGATCGTATCCATTTCGTTCAAAATATCTTGTAACTCCGATGCGATGTTTGTTCCCCGATGCAGCATGCTGTTCGATAAATGTTGATAAAAGAGGAATAGTGAACGTAAAAGTACCGATTGAACCAACGGCTTGTAGTCTATGCACATCTGATGCAAAGCGTTCAATTCCTCGAGGTCTCTCTCTTCAAATTGGCTTTCAAAAAGCGTGAAGAAGATATCGAAGAGCAAGGATTCATCAACGTCCACAACGTTGTCACCCATTTGTTCGATGATGTTGCGCAAGATTTCTTGTGCGCGATCTCGGTTTTCTTGTCCGCCGGTAAACCGAAGGGCTTTGGCCTCTATGGTTTGGATTTCAAATTGAACGTGTAGATTTTCGTATTGGGGAAGGCTCTCTTGGATTTGCTCATACAACGTCAAGATCTCGGGCCAAGCGCACTTGTGTTTATAGCTGCGCATCAACGTAATGGCGGCATTTTCGACCTGTGTCTCGACTCGTCCGAGTGGGAAGGAGTGATGCAGGATTTGAGTCGGACTCAGAAATTCCCCTGAAAGATTTCGGTTTAGAATGCCGGCATGCATGCTCTTTGCCAGTTCTCTCTTTATATCTCCGGATATAGAGAGACGTCGGTTCAGTGCGATGCGGGTGAGATTGTTTACAAATCGAAAGTGTCGATCCAGGCTTGGAATATCCTCAATGATCGGTGGATTCATCCTCTCGATTTCCTCCAGTTTGAGTAAGACGGTTTGTCGAGGCATCGCTACACCCGCAACCAGTTCGTCTATGGAAAAAGTGCTTCCACAAAGTGCGGCGCACTCCAAAACAAAGAGGGTTTCACGATTAAAATGCTGGAAGCGGTTGAGTTCTTGCTCTTGGAGCTCTTTGGGTAGATGCGCCCAAATGATATTCGGAGTCAGATTCTCGATGGGGTAGTATAAGATGAGGCTGTCTTGTTGCTGCGGAAGCAAGAGTTTATTCTCTTTGAGGAGAATTAAGAGCAGATGTAATCCACCAACAGAGCCCTCTGCAGCAGAGACCAGTGTTTCCACGAGTTCATCTGGGAATTCTCGAATTCCTGCGTTTTGTATAAATTGCTTTGCGTGTTCGAGGTCGAGTTTGGGTAGGTCAAGGCGCGTAAGAGAATGATGTTTGGCCACCAAATCGCTAAAGTCATCGAGGTGATCTCCTGGACGGAGGGTTGTATTCCAAATGAAAGAAGGAGGGGATTCACACATCTCGAAGTATCTTTTTAGAACGTCTAAACTCGATGTGTCTATCCAATGAAAATTCTCCACCAAAACCACTTGGGTATTGGTTTTCTCCAACGCATCTTTGAGTACCTTTGCGCCGTCTTCTATAATGCGAGATCGCAATACGCTGGCATCTTCTCCGCTTTCCGAGAGAGAACTCACGATCAAACCAAATCCGGGAAACATCGAGAGTACCTCTTCCGTACGCATGATGTTCTCTTTTAAGCTTTGGCTAAGCTGCTCTTGCTTTGAAAGATCTAAATTGCCGATGCCAAGCTGTTCGTACAGTTCGTTGATCAAAGTATAGGGAGCGGCACCGGTTTCGGAAGGTGCCGATAAAACAATACGAATCGGTCGTTTGTTGGCTTTTTGGAGTTGTGCATCAATTTCGTTGAGCGTGCGGGTGGCGCCGTATTTGGAGATGCCGTTGATGTGGAGGTGGCGCCGTTCTTGTACTTGCTCCACGATGTTGAGATTGCCGGTCACATCGAGCCAAGCGGGCTCTTCCAGAGATCCGATCTGTGCAGAAACTTCCAAAATTACATCGTCGGATCCGGAATCTTCCGCGAGCTCCGATTCGGTTTGCACCAGCATCTCTCGGCCTAGTATCCACAGTATTGCACCCACCAGTCCAATCGCAATGCCCGTTGCGAGCCATACGTTGTTGTTATACATCCCGATTGGGAGAATTTGAAGCAGCGCGATGCTGCCGAGACCCAAAGCGACCAGTGTATTCCGACGGATTACGCCACCGCCGAGAACCGAGGCGAGTGGAACGGCCATCACGAAGGAGATCAAAATGGCAACCAGTGACAGGGGTAGCGCGGTAGCCAGTCCTCTGCCGGGAACGGCTTCTACCAGGGGATAAAACATCCATGTTGTAGCACCTGCCTGCACGGCGGGAGCAATGATCGGTAAGTGCGCCTTTGGATCGGAAATAAATTTATTGATGTACGATTCAAGCTTCATGCTGGCCCAAGCCAAGAAGAATAGGGGGCCTGCCATGACAACGGCGCCGTGCACAAGAGGCCAAATCAGTATGGGAGCGTAGGGAATTGAGAAATGCGTGTATTCTCGAATAAAGGCCGAGGTTCCCCATTCCACCAAGAACTCGGAGCTAATCTCTCCGGCAAATTCCCCGAGTAGGGAACCAGCGATAAACGCGAGGGTTGCAAGTCCCAAAATGCTCGACCAACTTGGATGGTTTTCCTGTTCTTCTTTCTTGAGCAGGTGGGAGCGCAACAAGGTTGTGGCCAAAGCCGTTAGAAATAAAATTGCAATCCAAACAACGGCATATGAATTTTGTGATCGAATATCTTGTCCGATACCTTGGGCGGTTATCTCTTCGATTGGGTCACCGGTTTCGGTGTCGAATACCCGGCCGCGTGTTTGTATACGAACAATGGACGGGTAATCGTCACTCATCGCGATCTCGTCGACGATTTCGATATCGAGTATGAAGACTCGATTGTTGGAGAGTTTTGTCCGTAGTTGGGAGAATTCTGCGGGTCCCAAATCAAGTCCTTCGAGAATCTTTATCCACGTCTCTCCGAGCAATCCGATGCCGATATCGTCCGGAATCCCGTAAAGATAATCCTCGTTGTCTGCAACGCGCAGGAACTCGTCGCGCAATCCGGCAATTCGCTCGTCCAAACTGCTCGAATCGACGAGGCTTTTGGCGGGTAGATTGGGATTGCGTGAGGCCCTTACGATTACGGGAACGCGCGTGGGTGCGCCGAGCTGTGCCATTTGGGCATTCGTACGATCAAAGGCAATCTCAGCCGCTTTCATGTACAGATCGTCGAACCACTCTACCGTAGGATCGGCTTCGGTAATCCACCAAATAGGCCACATTACATTTCGAAAACTCGCTTGTGCGTTCCCAATACGCGCATCGCTCTGTTTGAGTCCGATTTTGGCCTGGTTGCGCAGAAGAATGGCATTGGATGAAGGCTGATTTTTAAGGCTGTCCAATGCTTTTTGATAGGCGTCTTTCGCCTTGCTGTGTGCTTTGGAATCATTTTCAGTGTAGCGAGCGAGGTAATACCACGTGAGTGCGTTGCGCAGATGTCCTTGGGCTTCTTGTTCGGCTTGGTTTGGCTCGTTGGCCAGAGCGGTTCCCGTTATGGTCCATAGAAAGAACAGTAAGTTTAACATCGTTTATGCGCTCCCGTTTGGATGGTTGCATGGATATGTAATGTGGCATACGCATGGATGAGAACTAATATAATGTTTGGTCGGATTTGGGAAAAATTCTAATGTGCTTTTCCGTACTCAAAAATATATGGGTAGAGGGAGAATTTATCGGCAAGGTTTGTTACTTTTTGCGGAGACAGTCCCAAAGGAGATTCCATGGAACGAGATAAAATCTCTATTTTACCCCACCCAATCGCCAACGCGCTGCAGTCCTTTTTGGACGAAGACCTGGCTCGCTCGGCCGATGAGCTTTCCGAGTTGTTCGTCGCGTTAATCGAATATGTGGGCGCCGTCGCCTTGGCAGATTACTTGGATGGTCACGCCGAGCCACAATATTGTGCCAACAATGCGAGTCTAAACGGCTGGTTGGTTAGCCAATTGGCGACAGGAAAGGCGGAGGCGGGGCATTGGGCTCGTTGGACACAAATTGCGGTTTTGGCGACGACGCACCCTGCGGTACCCTGTTTGAAACATCACGTCGAAGAGGGTAATCTCGACGATCCGACGAAAGATATCGCGTGGATGCTCCGGTTTCGGAACGACGTCATGCACGGGGGATTCGTCGCACCGCTATCCAAGATCAAGCAGGCGGTGAGCCGTATGAAGCGTATCTTCGGTCGCCTTGCACCGTTATGGGCGCTTAGGCCTCTCGGTTGCTGTGTGGCAGAACCCGATGCGATTTGGCATCGGCTGCAGGGGCTGAAGACGTCGGTACACGATGTGCCGTCGATGGACAGAGAGGACTGGCAAGGAGCGGGCAGCGTTGTGCTCGTCGACGAAAACCACCGGGCGGTGCTGGCCATTCATCCAGGTTGTGAGGTGGATCCAGAGGGCTGGATGCATCTGCAACATGCTTGGCGCAAGCATCATCCAATTCTATTTGATCGACCTGCGATTCGTATTTTCTTTGATCGCTATCAAAAAGAGCGTATGGGGCAGATTCACGACGATGAATGGAAAGAAGCGGTGCAAAGCGCATTGCCGTCGCGTGGCTATGTGTCTCGGATATCCTTTGAAGCCCGATTGATCAGGGCTCTTTCTCCAACGGGGGCAGTGGTTCGACTGGTAGGGCCCGTTGGGTCCGGACGCAGTACGTTGCTGCATCAACTCTCCGCGCTGACCCAGCGTCCGACCTTTACGCTGCCGATCGAACCGGCGTCGGTTCGCATGGATCCGGGGGTTTTGCGCCGCTGGATCGTGTATACGCTCTCGATGTATTTCACGGGCAGTGCGCCACCACCCCAATTGAGTAAATCGCGTCCCAATAGTAAAGACAAGGTGGTGATTGCCGCTTGGGAAGAGACAATGGCGGCCGGTCGCCAGCAAAAGCCCGCGCCCATCTTGTCCGTAGATGATTCGGATCTGATTGCGACGGGACTGTATAGCGCAAGTAGCACAAAGGGCTGTTTATCAGATGCGCGTCGCTTTGGTGCATCGGTTCTTTTGGTGCATCGCCCGAGTGGGGTGGCGCCGAGCAACGGAGATCTTGAAATGGTTGTCTCGACTTGGTCTGCGGATGAGTTGGCCGCGTGGGGCGCGGATGCGGAACGCGAAGGGCCAACCGGTGGACATGCCGCACTGCTTGCCGATCGGAAAACCGGTATGGAAAGCCTAAGGAAACAGTTGGATCGCGTCATGTCGAACGACGATTTGGTCGCCAAGGGTTTTCGGGCGTTGCTCGACGGTCCGGCGAGTATACTCGAGATTGCAGATGCCATAGATGCATTCACGCCGGATCTCGAACTCTCCTTTCGAGAGCAACTCGATTACCTGACCGAGGCGGAGAGACCGCCAGCAGAGCCCGGTGGAAGCCCAACGAGATTGTATGTACTCTACCCTGCGATTGAGATCGCACTTCGCGAACAAGGAGAGCAGTAATGGGACTTTCTGGAAAAGATAAAAATACGCTTGTGCAGCAGATGCTTCAAGATCCCCTCTTGGCCGAGCTGATCGACGGTGTCAAAAAGGGCAACGTGAATCCCAAAGAAATTCACCGAACGCTTGCGGGCATTCTTAATGAGCATCCAACCATTCAGGCTTTGGATTCCAACGATCAACGGGCGGTAATTGGAATGACAGGGGGGCAGGTCAAGCGGCTTATGCCTAAAAAGCCGCGCACAATCAACCCGGGTGAGCGGGTCCTCGCGCTCAAGGGGCAGGCGCTCTTGGACTGGCGTGCCGAGATTGTGAAGCAAACCGCAACACCCGTGGCCTTTTTATACGAGCAAGCACGCCACAGCCTTGAACTCGAGCATGGACATCCCCGTCGGCGCGACCTCGCTTGGGACATCGTGAATTCCGCTGTCACCGCAATTCGCTATGCGTGTGTCATTGCGATGACGGACTACATGGAAGGGGGACTAAGCGATTCCCAACTCAATCGCGCCCTGATGGAAGCGATTCGAAAGCCGGCCGATGGTTCTTGGTCTTCGCTTTTGTGGTCGCCCGACGCGGGTGCCGAGCACAGTCTATTGCGGATTCTCGCGGCGCGTGAAAATCGAATTCGGGCATTGGACATTTTAAACAGCAAGCTGGCGAAGACAGATCTGCCGGGTAAGGATACCTTTAGCAAGGTTCCGGGCTTGCCGAAAAAGGTACCCGGTACGCTCAAAGAGCTTGGAGATTCCTTTGTTAGTTTCCGCAATGAATTGGTTCATGGTGTGTATGCACGAAAGCGACCGAGCGAGGAAGCCGTCGAGAAAATCGGGCGTTTGCTCGATGTGTTGCTCGCTACGCTCGAGCCGGTTTTGACCCTTCCCATTGTAATTCGTAGAGAAGATGGCTACGATCTTGCTTGCGGCCCTGCGATTGGAGATATCGACGACGTACAAGATATCCTCAAGGAGAAGTCCTTTCCGGATGATTGGAAAGATCTACCGATTATCGTGGAAGGAAAGCGTCAATTGTCGCTTTTTCCGTGGGTTACGATCGCTGACTTACAGGTAGCGCTGCATCAGATCGATGAGGATGCCGATGATGAGGAGGAGATCTTGTCTCTTTCCGAGATTTGCTTTTTCAACCGCTTTGAATCCAAGTTGGTGCACTATCTCGGTTTTGCGGCACGAGCACAACTTCCACACACCGACTTGGTCGAATCGGAACGGGCGGAAAGCGCCTATCGGCTGTTTAGCGAACGGATGGAGATTCTGCGTCTCAAAGCGGCACCGGCGGCGGCGCGGCGTCAAAATCCCATTCAGCGCTTCGATGAGCTGGCCGGTTTTCACGGGGAAAACTTTGTTGGACGCTCGGATGTGATCGGAAGCATCGAGGGTTTTATTGCAGATCCGCCGGCACCGATGGGGGTGGTTACGGCAGGTGCGGGTATGGGGAAGTCCGCAATTTTTACCCATTTTTATCGTCAGCACGGCGGTAAAGAGTCCAATTCCGGCTGGATTTTTCACTTTAGCGCGCGGGCCGATCAGCGGGACAATGCGATTTTGGGTCTTCGATCTTTGATTGCGCAGGCCGAGCAGCAGATTCAGCGCAACCAAGACAAAGCGCCCAAGTATCCGCCTTTGCCTTGGAGCTACGATGATCTCTGCGCGCGTTTTGAGACGGTTCTAACAGATTTTGGGAATTGCATGGCGGCCAAGAACTTGCGGGCGGTGGTCGTCATCGATGCACTCGATGAGCAAGCCCCGCGTCCGGGCGCACCGCCGGAGTCTATATTCAAGGGTGTTCCAGAGGATATACCCGAAAATGTCGTGGTTTTGGTTTCGGTTCGAATCGATAATGAAGGCCGCACCGTTGCCATTGAGCCCGGATATTTGGGTGCACCGCGCGGATTGCCGATTCCCAAGGCCTCTCCGCTGACCGGATTGACCCCTGACGATGTCAAAGAGCTCGTAAAGGAAAAGCTCGCGGAGGAAAAACCCGACTTGGCCAATGTTTCACAGGCGGTGCTGGATCGCGTGGCCGAGGCTTCGCAGCGTCCGGAAGATGGTACGCTCGATCCTTTTTATCTTCGCTTCCTCGCCGACGGGGTGCGAGAGGGAACCGTCGATCTTTCGGAAGCGGGCAACGTCCCGGCGGGGCTGGAGAATTTCTTCGACGATTTGTGGTGGGGACTCGACACGAGTCACGGCTTCATGCTGCACCGAATCTTGGGGATGCTCTCGGAGATGGAGGGTTTTGGTGCGGATGCATTGTTTGCGGAGGCGCTCAAAAAGCCTGAGGAAGACGTGGCGAAGATGCGTTTTGGCATTAACAAGCTGCTCGTACAGTCCGGTGCGGGCAGCGGCGAAGCGCGCTATGGACTGTTTCACGACCGATTTCGCTGGTATGTGCAGTCCAAGTATCGCGAGCGAGATAAAGCTCTGCAGCTGCATATACCCCTTCTCGAGGCTTGTCGCAGCGGACTCTCGGCGGCCGGTCACTATGCGGTTCGCTATCTGACATATCATTTGGCGGCGCTGAGCCGGCATGGTGGTTTGCGGGCAGACGAGCAAATATCCTTCCAAGATGAGCTTTGGAATACGATTCACGACGATGAATTCATCGAGCGAAAGTTTGATGCCCTGCGCGAAGAGCGCTCGGTGGTGATCGACTTCTCACGCGCCATCGAAGTGTTTCGCCCACGTCCGGAAGATGATGCAAAAACCCAGCTTCGAAAGGCTGGTAAGCTGGTGTGGCTCACCGACCGCGCTACCCAAACCGTTGCCAACGTGGCGAACATGGCGCGCTCTCGCTTGTACGATTATGCCCGCGAAGGGGACGTGGTGCGCGTGATTCAGCTCTCAGAGCGTGCGGGCTCCGATGCGCTGCAGTGGATGACCCTGCTGCGAGCGGCCCAAGAGATGCGGGCAGTGCCCCTGGATCCCGGTCCGCTTTTTGATGCGATTTTGGCGACGACCTCTCCGGAATTGTTGTGGACGGATGGCCTGATGCTCGAGCGATTGATGGATACCGCCGATGCACCCGACGATGTGCGAACCTGGGTGCGAGAGAGTGTTCCGGCAATGGGGGAGACCCAGGCCGTTGAGGCGAGCGCAAACGAAGCAAGCACCTAATCGACGCGAAGACGGCGTCTGTATCGCAGCGGTGTGAAAGGGGATGTTTCTGCACCGCCTAATATTGGGAGAATGAGAGATGAGTGAAAGCAAATGGTATCAAATCACGAAAGAGCAGGTGGACATCATCCGCGAAGCATTATCCGCTTGTGATGGGGACTGGTGGGTTGCCGTGCGATGGGGGGATAGCTGGAGTCCATTCTTAAAAAAATATACCATTCTGGCTCACAA
>JAYYRF010000038.1:0-5447 GCA_036127535.1 Myxococcota bacterium
GACAATCATAAAGCTATAGATCAATGATATCGGCTCTCGTTGATCCAATGTATTGGGAAAGAACCATACCCCGAACAACATTCCCACGACGGATAGCAATGCGATGCGAATGGTGATTGGTTCTTTGCGCTTCAAAAACATCAAGGAAAAACGTAACCCCACATAACCAAACCAAACAAAGGAAGTAAAAATAATTTGAATCCATATAATTCCACGAGGTGAAATGGGTTCCGATTCAGGTATATACGCAGATACTTCAAGTCCCCGATTGTAGAGATCGGTAAAACAAGCGCATTGAAGAAATAAAAATAGAGACCAAAGGCTCAACCAGTGAATCAATGCTCTTTTTTCCGCACTTCGACTCGGATGTGAAAGGCAATAGATAACCAATAAGAGCATCGCACTCCCGCCCACAAATGGATACATTGCATCCAAAGGAACCTGAATAAACACTCCATTCGAAATCATGCGTTTTACCCTTCATTGTGATTGTTCTGCGACTCGCTTTGGAAACCAAGTAACATTTTTATGTACGTACCTCAACCCGGTACGTTTATCGAGATCAGAAATCATACGTCATTGCAAATAATTAACGAATAACGTTGATTAAAGAGCATCCTTACACAACATAGGAAACCCAAATGTGTCTTCGTCAGTTCTTTAAAATCAACTATGAGGACTGACGTGCAGCACCGAGGAGTTCTCGAACCGTTTCGCGCAACGCAATCACATCCGCTTCGTACTCTTCTTTTTGTTTTCCTTTTGCTAGATTGGCCTGATATCTTCGCATTGCCAGCGTAGTGACAGCCTTCAGATAGTCGTCTCGGGAAATGCTCTTGTCTAACCAACCCTTTCGATTGCGCTTTAGGTAACTCGCCAAGATGGGAACGTGCTCTGGTGGTAGCGTACCCATTTTGGACTCGGCCCCCAGTTCTTTGGTTAAGTTCCGACTTTCGAGTATCAAACACCACTGAAAGACGAGAAAGACGGATAAAAACTCGAATGGAAATAAGATAAAATTGGTCGCGGGCAACAAAGTACTGCCCGTTGCGTCCCCTGCCACAAGCAGCCCGTTCCAAAGCGCGTGCATGCCAAAAGCCAATCCATATCCACCGAAGAGCGCCACGATCTTTGCACCCCAACCGCGAAATTTGGCTGCACCGATCGCTGCACCCCAGATACTACTGGCAGCTGCGTGCATGACCCCAGAATAGAGCGTTCGAAGAATCACCAAAAAAAACCACTCCGCGGCTTGACCGTTTATCGCAGGCCCCATGAAATATAGAAAGTTCTCCGTCATGGCAAAACCAAGCCCCGTCGCAGCACCGTATACAAAACCGTCCGTTGCATTGTCAAAATGCTTTGAAAACGCAATGGGGAGGAGAATGACAGCTTTGGTTGGCTCCTCGATCAAGGGAGCGACCAAGACGGCTCCGAGACTGTTCGCGGCTTCTTCTCCGAACACCATCATCAAAGGAACCGTCAAAATTAGAGATCCGATAACGGCAAAAATAACGGCTCCAATACCACCCCACAGAAAAGAGATGACGACCAACCAAATCGGTTCTCGATCATAGCGATCCAGCCACCAAACCATCCCGAGGAATACAAACATCGGTATCGTGGCACAGAAAATAGATGCGATAAAGAGTACAAAAGCCATGGGAGGAACCATTGTTAAGGGGTGAAAAATTCAGCATACCACAAATTCAATTCTTCCTGTCCGATAACCGCTCTCGAAGCATCCACTTCCCTCTGCTTGTCCGGTAAGAAACCTTTCTTTACCAGAGAGATCAATGCAATGTGACGAGTATGTAATCCATTATTTTCGATGTACAGAACATGTTATTTGTGGTTGAACCAACAGGCGCATTTCTAGCTCATCTATATTAGTGGATGGTGTGCAAGCCAAGTAACGAGTAAAGTGCAAAAACCCACATCCTCCAATACGAAATCCTTTTCGATAAGCAATCGCTTGGTCTTTCTTATACTCGCGTTGCTCTTCTCTTCCGGTTTTTTTACCTATGTAAAAATGCAGGAAGAATTGAGGGCAATCGCGCGGTTTGATTTGGAAAAGACGCTACGGGCGAATGCGGAGTCTATGTTGCAGTATCTCAGCAACAAGGAGCGCGAGATCGATCTCATCGCGCACAATTCGGAAATACGCCATTTGTCCCGATCCCTTCATTCGATGCACGTCTCGCAATCAAACCCACAAAACGATGATATGCATCTCCTGCTTTCCAAACGCATAGAACAACTAACGGAGAACAGCGAGTACCTACATTTTTATCTACTCGATAAAAAACGAAGCATCATCGCGACAAACGATGCGGAACGAAACAGAGGCGATACCTTACTCGATCCCAATCTGCTACAGGTTTTTCAACACGACCGGGCATACATCGGTCTCCCCATGTTTATGGGAAACAATCGCGACATTGAACCGGTTATGTTGATTGCAAAAGACTTGCGAGACGAAAAAGAATCCTTTGCCATTCTCGCTTTGAGCCTAAAACCAGACAAAAACTTCAGTCGTGTGATGCGCGCGTCGAGATCGGGTGAAACCGGAGAGACCTATGCGATGAATCGCAAGGGTGAAATGATATCGAACAGTCGTTTCCTGGAAACGTTGCGGGAAAGTGGATTCTTACGCTCCGCAGATACAACATCCGTGTTGAAAATTCAGGTATTGCAGTCGAATGGGAAGCCTACGCAGATGGCAAAACGCGCATTGAGCGAACAAAGAAGCGTGCTGTACCCCAATATCGAATCCAATACGGACGGATACAAAGATTATCGAGATGTTGAAGTGATCGGCGCATGGACTTTTTTGGAGGATTACGGCTTCGCCATCGCCTCTGAAGTCGACTTTGAAGAAGCGTACAAAGCGCTCAATATCATCAAGCGTGATTTCCAAGTAATCCTCACAATCGCTTTCATCTTGGGAATCGGAATTGTCCTCTACTCTCGGTTTACCGAACACATACAGAAACGATTTCAAGCGGCGCTCATCGAGGCAAGAGAACTCGGACAATATGTATTGCACGAAAAGATTGGAGAGGGAGGCATGGGCGTCGTTTACCTGGCGACCCACAAAATGATGCAGCGAGACACGGCGCTCAAGCTTTTAAAAACCGATGCCTGCACCGAAAGAGATATCAAACTCTTTGAAAATGAAGTACGACAGACCAGTAAACTCAAGCATCCGAATACCGTGAGTATATACGATTATGGAAAAACCGAAGATGGTAATTTTTACTACGTCATGGAGTACTTGAGAGGAATTGAACTCGATGACATCGTGCATCTCTTCGGTCCCATCCCCCCGTCACGCGCGATCTATTTTCTCCGCCAAATCTGTTCTTCTCTACACGAAGCACATACTGCGGGTTTGGTTCACAGGGACATCAAAAGTCAAAATATCTTTATCACCAACCGTGGAGGAGAGCACGACATCGTCAAGGTCTTGGACTTTGGACTGGTACGCGATACATCGCAAAACGACACCGAACTATCTGAAAGCATCAGCGGCACCCCCAATTATATGGCTCCTGAAAGCATCGAGAATATTCGCGTCGTCGATCATCGTGCGGATATTTACGCGTTGGGCGTTTTGATGTACTACATCTTGAGCGGATGCTATCCCTTCGACGACGATGATCCAATGGAAATATTGCGGCGGCACGTAGAGGAGCCGCCCAAACCGCCTTCTTCACTCCCCAACGTATCGATACCGGCCGATCTGGAAGAAATTCTTATGCAATGCTTGCACAAAGACCCAGAGAAACGTCCTCGTACCGTACAAGAACTAAGAGAGAAAATCGTTCAATGCCAAGCTCATGGTGAATGGAGTGACACACACGGCCAAAAGTGGTGGGAGCAGCACGGCGAGTTTATCGCGCAACTCGATGCAGACACCGAAGAAGTCATACCGGGTGGTGAAACGATACAAATCGATATGCGCTGATGGTGTCCAAATGAGAGCTCTCGACATCGAAACATTATTCCACACCTTAGAGAGCACAATCTGCTTCGAACTCGCGCAAAAAGATACCGAATTCCCTCTTTTTCATGGTTCTTGGGACTGGCACTCTTGCGTTCACGGATACTGGGCTGCCCTTTGGTTGTCTCGGTGGTCGGGAAATTGCGATACCGCTGAACAGCTTCAGAGTCGACTCTCCGGAACGTCACTCCAAGCCGAATTAGAATTTTTGAAACAAAACCCCTCCTTTGAGCTTCCGTATGGACGATCGTGGCTCTTGAGACTGGGCGTTGAGTATATTCACCAAGGCGGTACGCTCGATTTGGGCGATGTGGCTCATTCGGTTAAATCATGGCTTCGCACCACAACAATATCATGGCTCGAAAGTGAATACCAAAATCCGATTTGGGCTTTAATACAACTTTGGGACTGGTTTGATGTTCAACAGCACCACTCGGGCATCGAATGGTGTAAACGCACATCCGAATCATTTTTAGCGCTCCCCCCACCCACTCTTTTGGAAGATTTCCAATCCAAACCCGCCTTCTTCTCGCGATGGGCTCTTTGGGTGCTGTTGGCAACCAAAGCGGGTCACGCCATCTCGTTGCCCGAAGCAAAGAACGAAAAACGAGCACTGCAAGTCGTCACCGAAATGCCGAGCGTACACCACTTGGGTCTCAACCCATCCCGCGCTTGGGGTTTGTGGGTAGCCTATTCCCAAACGGGGTATGCTCCCTTTTTGGACGCCTATCGAAAGCACATTCGATTCTCACAGAAACAAATGCTGCAGTACCAAACCGATCGATATGCCTACACCCACTGGGTTCCCCAATTCATCACATATGCCTTGTGGCTCCAGTCTTTGAACGACCGTGATCATTCTATGTTGAAGGCTGTAGATCGATAACAACAATCTCAGGCAGACATAAAAATCTCAGTCGCGGTGCATCGTAACGCTCCATTCCAATTCCTCGACTCACAATCATCGTCGCACCATTTTCGAGCTCGCTTCTGCCGTGTGCCTGATCTCGTGGTACATCAGACAACGTTATCAGTGGCCCGATCAAGGGCAGTTGTACTTGACCGCCGTGCGTATGTCCAGCAAGATATAAATCGGCTTCCGGACGTTTTAGAGAGAAATTGGGATTGTGCCCCAGTATCACTGTAAATCGACTCGGATCCGAAGGCTGAGACCACAACCCTTTTTTAGAGTCTCGCATGCTGAGTCCGACGATATCAATTTCTTGCCACGATGTCCGGCTCGACGGATCGAGAATCGTGACGGGCAACCCCGCAAAAAGAGCGTACCAATCCTTCCCTAAGGCAGCTTCTACATCACCCTCAACCGCAATGCTGGGGATACGATCGTAGCCCAAATCTTTCAAGAGGTGATTGAATGGCTCGATACTGGGAGGGAAGTCCCTTTGGAAAGAAAACTGTAGGTAATCTCCGGAGAATACGA
>JAYYRF010000039.1:0-3197 GCA_036127535.1 Myxococcota bacterium
TTTCGACCTCGCATTCTCCTGCCATACACGACGGGTTCTTATCCATGTCCTTGAGAATTTGGAGTGTGGATTCTCTTGTCATCACCAAAAAGTGCGAAGTGTCGATGCTTTTGATTCGGCCTCTATGTACATCATCACTCAAAAGGGAGAGTAAACGGGTATCATCTAAACCGGAGGTGCGAAATTCCAAAACGGTCAGATGCTCTTAGTCTGCAAAGGCCACTTTTGGATTGAAAAGAAAGAGGAGGCAAAAGAGTACAAAAACGCATAGATCGCTGATTCGCAAATATTGGTAGTGGGGTTTAACCGTTGTTTTCATTCCCGTGATCCAAAGGAACCACATTCGTCAAAGGCGATTCTTTTTGATTGGATTGGTTTATTCTCACGTTCTTATCCAAACGATCGATAAATGGGTAAACCTGATTTCGAGAACTTGAATCTATGTACGGGTTTGGCCTATAAAAAATCATTTGGTCGTTCTCTGAAACGTGCGACCGAACTGTGGCGGATGAGAGTGGCCGTGCAGCAGGGGATGAGGATTCTTACAAATGATCCCCATCGTGAAGATCCTCTCGAACGGTAACGGTTTTACGAATACCTCTCTCTTTAAAGCGCACTTTATATTGATGGTTGTGGGAGCGAAAGACAATTTGATCACTGTGATAGTCGGACAAGCCATAGTCTTCGACAAAGTCGATTTCATCGAGGATGTAAAGCCCCTTTTCGTGATGGGGATCCAGCGGCAGTTCTATGGTGTACATGTCCCCGCTCTTTTTGATCCCTTCGCTATGGGGAGTGATATACCAAGCAAGAGATTTTCCCGATGGAGCTGTCATATAGATATGCGCATTGAGTTGCCCGTTATCGATGCCCGATATGGGAACGTGCAAGAGGATGCTTTTTTCTCCCCCGACGCGATTGGATTCAGCGTGGTCTTGGGTGTTGAGTCGAAGCATATTGGGGTTCAACAGCGCTTGGGAGTTGTCTTCGTCAGAATTGTGTAGTTCCAGCGCTAGGGTACGATGTCCCTTGTATGGAAGGGGAATATTACTACTGTGCGCCACAAAGCCCTCATCTTTTTCATACTCGACATGTACATTGGTCAGCCAGTACCGACCTGAATTCATATGTTTGGGAACCCGTATTCGGATCTTAGCCATGAATTGCTGATTTCTTTGGAATAAAGAGATACTACCGTCATCATCTGCGAGCGTGTGGTGATAGAGAGAAATGCGAGCATCCTCCGCTTGTCCCATCCAGTCCAATGTGATTCGATGAAGGCCCGCATGTCTTGCAACCGGAATCAGTATATCGTACATGGACTCTCCACTTTCTTTTCCGACAAAGGTTTGCTGAATCTGTCGAAGATCGGATGGCAATGGCTCGGTCGGATGTGCTTTGAAAAGATCTTTCTTTCCGGGGATGGATATCCAAAGATCATCATCTACAGGATGGACAGCCATATTTCCAGCACGATCATGAGAAATTACGGTTACCAAGTTCATGCGAGAGGAGCTATATCGGTGTCTTTCCAATAGAATTCGACCCTGATAGTGACCCCGTTGTTCGTCTACACGATGTGTGGGATCTAAATACTCTTGAATAACCTCTCCTTGTGGGTTTTCGAAACGGAGACACAGTTCTCGAACACCGGAGTGGGCATCATATAGCCATTTTGCATCCAAAAAGAGTTCCATTTCGTCTTCCGTAACGGCCTTCATCTCTGCCTGAATACTGCGAGACACGGGTTTCCTTAGAACGGGGGGGTCAGAGTCTGGGTTGTGCGAGTCAATAAAAATGGCTGCGTTTTCATGTGCCTCCGAAGTGTAACGTATATCGCCGAATATGAACTCTTGAAATTGCGCATACTTATTTGGACAGCGGTTTTGCAGAAGAGAGGGTTCCTCGATAAAAGCGGCAAAATGTTCGGCAAAGTCTTCTTCGGGGCTCTCTGTCGCATAGGCACTGATAAAGCAGGCGTTGGATTTGGGTTTCCAGTTCGACAAATGGAATCTCTCTTGAAAGGAGAGATCGATAAAAGAGGTTTGGGTTTCCCGTGCAAGATTCATCCACAGTGCGTGTCCGATTTCATGCAAAAACGTAGAGTGCCAATGTTGGAGCTGGGTGTCGAAAAAAGAATCAGAGAGTGTAATGCGTTGCTTTTTGGGTTCGTAGATCGCATTTGCCTGTCTGCTACCGTGAAAAAGAGGCTTATGAGCAGCGGCGCGTGCAATCTCTTTCAGTCGAAGGGTACCCAAAATGTGTGGAGGCAGATCCGCTAGATTTTTGACGATCAGTCTCAATTCCTGTGCAGAGAACGGTTGATGTTCTTCTTGGGCGCCGTCTAAAATGCGCAGACCATGGTGTCGTGCAAGAAGGAGGATGGCTTGTTCTCGATCGAGGAATATTTGGTTTAATTGTTCGAAAAGGGTGTTGTTGTATCCGATTTCGAATTCGGCTGTTTGCGCGGTGAACGCACCCGTTTCCCGTGCATTGATCAGAGCATGAAGTTGATGATCGATCAGGGTATCGACAGCGTTTTGACTGAAGAAAAGGGTTTGTCCTTCTTTCCAAACACGCTTGGGGCCGTCTACATCCGCAATGCGTACCGATAGAGACTCGTTGGATGAGACATATGAAAAGTAGCTATACAGATACGATAAAAGAGACGTTGGAGCCTGTCCAAAAACATGAATCCCTTTCTCTTTGAGTCCTCTTTTCCATCTGTGTGCATCGTCAAAGACAGCGCTGCAATCATCCAAGTCTATGATTAGGCCTCTTTTTTGAAGGTCTGTACATGACAGGGGATGTAGAGGGTTGGTAAAGCTTTGTATGGGATTGGCATGTCCAGTAGAAATGAGCCAAGAAAAGAACAGCATAATGAAACCCGGTTTTCAAGGATTAAAATTCGGATTGCTTAGACGCAGAGGTGCCGTGATTATTTTATGACACAAGGTTGCTTACGATAAAAACCCGACGCCTCGTGGTTCGAAAAGTATCTGCAAAGCGCATAAAATCATCCGCGATGCAAGCATTCACAAGGCGGCGGCCTTTTCGGTCTGTGGAGTGATACCTTTCGTAGGTTGAGTGTTCGATCGAGTAGATTGTTTTAAAAAAATATCTAATATCAGTACGCGTAATTTTAATTGTTTGCTTTTAAAGTAAATTTAAATATCATAAATTAACTTTTTGAATTA
>JAYYRF010000040.1:0-4939 GCA_036127535.1 Myxococcota bacterium
TGATGGCGCATTGGACACAACTTGTAGTTCATATGCATACTCTTCTAGCGCTGTGGGTGTAAAAGAGACGGGTAAAGTAAGGAATTCAGACGGTTGTAGTTCTGTCGGCAACGTCGATTCCAAAGAATAGGAGAAAGCTGCTTGACCACCACCGTCGCTAATCGAATATAACGAAAGCGGAGCCTCGCCCGTATTGGATAAAATTAGCGTCTGCTCCGCCGTGCATTCCACGGGTACATCCCCCATATCAAGCGGGTTGGGAACCACCTGTAGTGCGGGAAGAAGCGCCCGTCCCGTCAGAGAGACTCGTATATTACCCGTTTGCGTGTCGTTACTGGAAATATCTATCCATGCGTTATTTTCGGATGCCATGGGTACAAAGGAGAGGGAAAAAGATTGCTGTTCATCTTTTTGAAGTTCGATCGTATTGGGGGAAGGAAGCACCGTAAAAGAGTTCGCTTCTTCTCCTTGAACCATAAAGGGTTGAACATGTAATATACCGTCTCCATCGTTGCGAATATCCAACTCTTGTACCACCGGTT
Source organism: Myxococcota bacterium (assembly GCA_036127535.1). Taxonomy (GTDB): domain Bacteria; phylum Myxococcota_A; class UBA796; order UBA796; family UBA796. Next base: position 543 of record JAYYRF010000040.1, read on the forward strand.
CATCTGTATATACGCCAAAATCAATCGCTTGCGGAGAAACGCTCAGTCGCGGCGATGCACCACTGGATGTACCTTGTTTATTCTGTAGCCCGTGCTCAGAGCAAGAAAGCAAGAGGAGAAACATAAACAACCCCGAAGTTGTGATGGTATTCATATCTAATCTTAACAAAAAATCGCACTTTTGGTGTTCTTTCCCAGACCACAATGAAATTATCGATTCCCAAAACGACCAAACCCGAACGAGCCCGAGGTATATAGACGAATAAGCGTCGGGAAATATATTTCGGATGTTGAAGACGCTTTCTCGGTTTTACGGTGTGCACAGCACCGAGATAGTATTTTCGATTTGGCCAAAACGAACTGCAAGGATATGCTGTTGCTTGCCCCCAAACAACGGAGAACGCGATGAGTAAAGACGCATGGAGTATCAACCACAGTAAAGCTTACATATGCTTAAGCTTGTGTATCGCGGATGGAAAGATGAACGTTCAAGAGAGGAATAAGCTCGCAGAATGCGCACGCGAGTGGGACTCTGACATGTCCAAAGAAAAATATGTGGAACTGATCGAACAAAGCGCACAAAGGCTTTCAAAGGCCGGATCCGGAGTCAAACTGTTGGACGGTGTGCAACGAAGCGCCAAGCAGATCCACAAGGAACTCGAAGGCAACAAAAAGCTCCTCTTTCGATTTCTCAAGCAGTTAAAAACAATTGCAGAGGCCGACGAAGAGTTTTACCCCGCCACAGAAAATGAAGTGCGCGTACTCCGATATGTATCCCACGGCTTGGGGTTTAAAGGAAAACTGTCCGTGCAACTGAAGGACGCAAAAATAGATTTTGTTCGCTTGTAGGTATATACCTACGCTTCGTTTGCCGCCTTTGCCGCCATGGAGCGTATCTTTGCTTCTATGCCCTGCCAGTCTGATTTAGCGGCCGCAATCGAGTCGTAGCCCATGCGTATTAGGTCGCGAGAGAAAGCCTCGTTGTATCCATCTCGGCTTTTTCGTGCGGCTTCCTCGTACTCTTCTTTGTTCTTTGCAATATCTTCCGGAGAAGAGACGCGCCATCGCTCAAAAATTAAGTGACCACTCCCTCCTTTCTTTTGATTTTCGAGTTCTTTGAGCGGCAGATACCACTCTACGATTTGGCCGTTGGGCATTCGTAAGTCAAAGGCAATAATGCGCCAGCCAAAGTCTTTTGGTTGGAACAATTTTGAGGTATCAATCTTGACCAACCCAATCTTTTTATCGAGGAGGAGCTGAAAAATCTTGGGGACATCGTTGAAATTATCGATGACGGTTTTAAAGCGGAACGTATCCCGAATGTTTTTAATACCATGATCGGGGTTTTCCTCCAAAAGTTGTGCACGGTGGGCTTTTTGGACGATGGTTGCTTCTTCTTTGGCGTTGGATTTAGAACCGGCTTTGTCCTCTCCCAATTGCGCGTGGATGGTCTCGATCAGTTCTCCAACCAAAACTTCATTCTCCTCTGTCATCTTCGCGATCTGCTCCAATTGATGACTTTCAAGCGGACTCGCGTGTTCCCCTTCTTTGAAATCGCGCCCTTCGGGATAACTCGGATCGGAGACTTCGGTATCTAGATTCAAAACCGGCTCTGCAAACTCGTCTACTTCCTCTACACCGGTTTTTTTCACCGGTGCCGCGTCCCGCCTCTTTAGACGAGACGGCTTGGCGATACTCGCAACTCTCTCTCCCAAATCTTCCGGTGTTCCAAAGGACAGATGAAGCAATTCTGTATCCAACGCTTCGAGCTGATCGAGAAGCGCATCGCGGTTGGGCGCATTGGGATTGGCAAGCTGCTCTTGTACGTCAGCCGCTGCTTTCTCGAGCTTGATGCGCTCAAACATAATGTCGAGTTCCGGATCTGGATCCGAACTCCGTTTCCCCGAGAGTTCAGCGATAAAATCATCTATGCTCTCTTGGCGCTCATCGAAGGAAACCACGTCGTTAAAGGATTCGTTTACGGACTCAATGTATGCAGCAAAGGGGTTAGGGTTTCCATCAAAATCGTCGAGGTCCCCAAAGGATAACCCCAACTCTGCGAGCAGCTCATCGAAGGCTTCTTCGGTCATGGCCGCCCCAGACAAGCGTTCTTTGAGTACCGCAAGTTGCGCGGCAACATTGGTCTCGGAGGTGTCTTCTTCTTCCTCCTCCAGAGGCGATCCGTTGATCATAATAGAGCCAGGAATGAGTCTTTTAATTCCCGACATACTCAATACTTTTCGCAAATCACCCTCTGTCGCTTTACCGCCTTTGACGGTCACAACAAAGTTGAATTTGTCATCGACCATCCCCACTTCACCCGCACAACTGGTTAACTTTTTGATTTCTGCGTCTTTAATATTCTCCGCACGCGTCGAAATCTCCAGTAGCGAGCGAAACGAGTCTTCAAACTTATCTTTGATCACCGTTTGAAGGTGCTTTCGTATCGAAGCAGGGTTCTTGACGCCATTGGCCGATCGGCCCGGCTTGGGATCGATGTGAATCAGCGCATTCTTCTTCGAGCGATTATTAATCATGTAAAACATATGCTTCGTATCTGGATTGTCCTTCACCTTTTTGAGAGATGTTCTGATTAAAGAGACATGCTTTGGCTGATTCGATACTTCGTTTCCCATTCCTTGCTCCTTGAAAAAGGGTTAAAGGGTCTTTAATAGATTGTGTTCCAAACGAGAAGGATTCTCTGCGGAAGTATCACAGATTTATCGCTAGAAAATCCCATATTTCAGGGACGATGTTTGTGCATGTCTCGCAAATGTCTCTTTGTAAGGTACAAATTTTGTAAAAGGCATAACAATGAATTTATTTTTTTTCGTACCGATGTTTGGTTGTTCTACACCGGAAGAGCAAGCGCAAAGTATCCTCCAAAACCTAAGTGAAGATCAGCTTCCTTGCTCCGTACTCCGAGATGGCGAACGCGTACCACCCAATATTCAATTGGGAGCCTGCTCAGAGGGAAGAACCGTACATCTAACGCTGCATCGAGAGTGCACAAACGGAACGAGCGTTCACAATAACAAACTCGGTTGGTGGACGGACGACGCTATCTTTCACAAAGGCATCCCGCCTGAAAGTATCGTTGCCAATTGCGAGTGGAAGTAAAAACGTCCTCAAGAGAGCGTGGGCATTTTATAAAACGGAACATCGAGGAGTGTGTAGTCTACCTTGTAGAAGCCACCTTCTCCTATCCGGAGGGCCTTCGGATGGGTTTTTGTCAAATCTTGCGCCATCACACCGTGATAGAGTTGTTCATCGTCGATATATTGGAACGTATACTTGGGTATGCCCGATGGAGAGAGTCCGAGAAATGTAATATTTTTCTTTTTTCGCCTATCTGAAGTCAGGGCAAGGGCGGGAGCGGCCGCTCCTCCTGTACTAATGATCGCGGCTGCCACACCAACTGTCACGACCCCAACCAAAATCACTTCTTTATTTGCCCATAAAGCATCTCCGATAGATTGCAAACCGTCTGCAACGGTATTGAATACACGTTCATACCAAGGGGCGGGTGGATGTGGCGTCACCGTTACGTCGAGCGTGTAGGATATATTTCCCGATAGCTCCACCCCGTTTACGGTGCGCTTTATGTCTTGCGAGGTACACGTGAAACTAATGGTATTACCTTTAATACTCGTTTGGGTGGCTCCAAACTTACCGGCAGATCCAAAGCTAACGGTGGGTTGTCCGTTGTTTAGATTAATACCAACGGAGTTTTTGATGCCATTTAGGGTACTGGTTAGCTCTGTGGATACAGAACCGTCGTAACCGAGGGAGGTCGATCCTTTATCGCCGGACGCCGAGATTCCCTTATTGGAAACGCTGAGCGGGTTCTTACTGCCCGCTGGTTTCGCCGTGATAGAACCGCCCAAAGAGAGACTCGCATTAATGGTCGCACCCGGAGAAGGAATAATCGTATTGATGACAGGTATATTGCTCAGATCGAGTTTCGCACTGGGTACATTTTTCCCCGAAGACGAAGAGAGCTCCTCTTGTCTTTGTGAATTTGATTTTGGGGCCGCTGTGTTTTGCGATTGACTTTGCTGACGGGTTGTTTCACGCGCTTCGGGTTCCACACATTGCTGCGGCTCCGGGGTACACATTAGTTGAGACATTCCACTACTCCATCAAACTACTCTATAAGCTAGTTTGGGAATTTACCAATGTCAATCGACCATGCAATCTATCTATTTTTTGGTTAAAATCATACTTCTTTTGACCGTACCAGGCTCTAAATGCATATTCCATGCTTAAAAAAAAATTAGACCGGACAAGAGAAATAAGAGACGAAACGGTGAAGGTTTAACAATTTCAAATACAAAACCCGCACATTTCACGCTAAAAATGCTTCTCCGTGATCTTAGTCTGGTGCGGGAAAGGAA
>JAYYRF010000041.1:0-3363 GCA_036127535.1 Myxococcota bacterium
TTTTGGTTACGTCGCCAAGTTCAGAAGCGGCGGTTGCCCCGAGTATGTGATCTTCAAATACAAGGGGGGCCTTTTTATGTCGTAGACGGGAAATACTCTCATATTGCTTCAGCAACACCGTCCATCGCTCCGCTTGGAGCGCTTGCGTCATTTCCGAACGAATACGCCTTTGTTCCGCTTTAATCTCGAGCAGAGGTACAGCGCCGTGTGCAAGGCTGTATGAAAAGATCCAAAAGAGAGCATAGTTCATAGCGAAATACCGTATTGCAACATACAACATAAGTATTTTACCAAAAAATATGGGTTGTGAGGGTGTTTATTTAAATAATTTGTATTTTCATGTTCAGATGCCGTGTGCAAAGCCGATCCTTTTTCGAAAATGAATCCGATCCTTCGTCCGTATGGCTCCTCGGTGTCTTTTTTGTCGGTACCGATTGAAATGGATACGATGTGTTCTGGTGGACAACGTTGATGCGCATCATTTGAGAACAGACCTTTCGAGACTTTTGCTTGGGGTATCTGCAAATTTTAGTATAAGCGAGCCCATTTCCATGTTACCATAGACATGTTGAGAACAAATTTATACGCGTGGGAGAAATGCAATGTTTAAAGTAGATGCAGCGACCGTTCTTGGGTTTGGAGCATTTGGTCTAATCGGTATTATGGCTTGCCAAGAAGAGAGTAAAGACACCTCTGATGTGCAAGACACCTCTGCAACAACAGAAACGCAGTCTCGTGTTCGGGCAGCAGAGATTTTAGCAACGTTAACCGAGAATGTCAGGCTGGATATGCCTTCGTCGATCAATCAAGGCGAAGAGGTTGTGACCACACTCCAACAAGGCGTTCTCCAAGAATGGAAAAATGCCTTTCTTTCTTTGGATGCGCAATCGTTTGAGCAACTTCTTCTTCCTGGTGCTTCACTGCCCGGTTTTCATGCCGTCTTGGGGAGCCCCGAGCGAACGATCGATGGCGTTTCTGAATTCTCTCTTCCGCTGACCGGCGCGGTCGATACACAGCGAATGCTCGTCGAATATCTCGGCGCTTTCCAAAACATCGAGCACATTTCTTTGGATGTACACGAAGCATCCACCGAAGGGAATCGCGCGACGCTCAAGATTTGGTACGATATGCGCGGCATCGGAAAAGACGATTCGCTTCGACAAGATCGAGGTTGGATGGACGTTCAATTTCAAAAAGATTCGCAATGGAAAATCTCTTCCATTCGCATGGTTGAGCAAGAAGTTTTGACCGCGCAGGGCAACAGTTTTGTGGACGCCACACAATCTTCGGGTCTCTCAACGGTACCGCTGTTCCCACGATTGGAGGCTCTTCGTAGGGGTGGATATGCCATAACCGTTGGCGACTTTGATAACGACAAAGACGCAGACATTTATGTCGGTGGCTGGGGCGCGAGTAATCTGTATGAAAATGACGGAACCGGTAACTTTACAGATGTAACCGCGGCTGCGAAAATCGGAAACGTCGATCGGGTAAAGGCGGCTGCCTTTACGGATCTCGACAACGACGGAGATGTCGATCTCGTTCTTTCCCGCTTCATAGATGAAAAATCCGAAGACCTGCTCGTATTTACGAACAACAACGGTCAGTTCACAATGCTAGAGGGGGCAGTGAGCAAAGCGCTGAATTACGACCGTGCGATGCCGCTGACCGTTGCGGACTTCAACCGCGATGGCTTTAACGATATCTATGTAGGATTCCCGGGGGCTCGGGACTTCACGTATCTCGACGCAAAGCCCAACCCGCTGAATACACAAGGCGTGTTCATGAACAATGGAAACGCGACCTTTCGGGATGCTACCCTTATATCCGGACTGGACAAAAGCCCGGGCGAACGAACAGGCCTAGCAGCATATCCGCACGCGTCTGTGAAAGCCGACTTTGATGGGGATGGCCGCGTTGATCTCATGGTGGCAGATGACAGAAGAGGGCCGAGCCACGTGTACAAACACGCCGGCGATGGAACCTTTTCAGAAGTGTCCAGCGATAGCGGCTTAGAGAACAAAGCTTGGGCGATGGGTGTTGCCGTCGGAGATTACGACAACGACGGGTTGCCTGACATCTACTACTCCAATATCGACTTTTTAGCCGCAAAGCGGATCGACGCTTCCTTGCGAGATAGCGATGTTGAGGTTTTCCACGGCAACCGATTGTATCGCAATCTCGGAGACGGTACCTTTGAAGATGTTACCGAGAAAGCCGGTGTCGGCTGGGCGGGTGAAGCCGCTGCTGGGTCGATGTGGATGGATTACGACAATGACGGCGACTTGGACTTGTATGTTCTCAATGGTCTTTGGACCGGCCCAGGCGATCAAGAGCTCTCCAGTCTCTTTAATCGAGCCTATGTATCCGAATTGCTCATAGAGAAAAACGATTTGGCGCGGGCGAAGGCTCCATTGGACATCGACGCCATCTCGCTTAGGAATCCCGGCTTCAACAACATGATTATCCAAACCTTGACTCATTTCTCCGGTGACTTAATGGAGCCGCTTGCCGAGAGTCAAACAGAGATCCCTTCTCTTTCTCTCGGTGGTAACCAGCGCAACGTCCTGTTCCGAAACAATGGTGACGGAAGCTTTACTGAGCTTGGATACCTCGCCGGTGTTGATACCATCGATGATGGTTACATGCCGGCCTTCGCCGACGTAGACAAAGATGGAAAACTCGATCTCTTGGTACGCAACTGCGATCCGGGAACCCAACAGTATCAATATCCCTCGTTGCGACTCTATAAAAATCAATCGCAAAACGATAATTCCTTGGCGATTCGCCTCCAAGGAAACCAGTCGCCCCGTGATGCCGTCGGTGCAAAGGTCACCATTCGCATCGGAGAGAGCATTCAAGTTCGTGAAATCGACACCGTTAGCGGTGCCGCCCAAAGCGAAATGATGGCTTTCTTTGGATTGGGTGAAGCCACTTCGGTCGACGAAGTGACGATTCACTGGCCATCGGGGCAAGTCGATCGACACCAAAATATTCGTAAAGGTGAGATTGCCTTCGAAGAAGGTAGATAAAGACTCGTTGCCCACCAATCATCGCGCTTGGTTCGAACGGACAAAGGTACCTATAAGAAGCCTGAGAACGGTTCAACCAACGGATCTCACTCTTGAACCAGTTGTGGGAAGTTTTGGGCGATAGATTCCTTTGTCCAAGCCGCCATTTGATATGCGCCGGTCGGGTTGACGTGTACGGGATCCCGAAAAAACTGACCGCGGTGCCGCGCAGCTTCCCATGTCTTCTTTCGGAAATCCAGTAGCGGAACGCGATTGCGACGCGCGACTTTTCGAATAATATCATTAATTTCAGGCGTGGAATCGGGTACCAAATCCAAAGAGATAGCCTTTT
>JAYYRF010000042.1:0-7784 GCA_036127535.1 Myxococcota bacterium
AGCCGCGGATTGGGACGGATTGAAACAGTCCGTTCCGACTCCTCTCCAAGCCACAGTCGTAGAAGCATACGCGCGAGCGCACTACCGCGAAGAGAACGAGGAAGCAGCCGTCGATACACAAGCGACTCCGGAAGAGGGCACCGAAGTATCTAACAATCCAAATTGGTTCAAAGCCAGCCAACTTCGCTCTTGGCTCGAAGACGCAGATGATACATGGTATTGTGCGCAATTGGCCGCATCTCTCGTTCTCGATGAACCACAATACATCGAACGTGCACTTCAATCCATCAAAAAGCAACCCTTCTTCCAAACGCAGGCAACGATCGGTGAACACGTTTTATGCCACCCAACTCTCTTCGAACAAGCGGTCCTCCACCTGAGCAACACACCGACCGAAGACGCAGACCGCACAAGTGACAGCAGTATTATCGGTTCTCTTTATTTATATGCAGCCCACGGCCGAATCGGACAGCACCAAATAAAGAAGGCGCAAACGATTTTGAAAGACCTTGAATTGTACTCCATGTCGATCGAAGAGATGGAAACACGCCAAACGGAACTAACCGAAAGAGAAGCCATTTACGCTCTGTCCGCTATAGAAGCCCAAAGTATGCTTGAAGAATTCGCGATGAAGAAATCCGAGGCCTTATCTCCGCGAGACGTTTTGCGGAAACAAATCTTGACTGAAAAGATAAGCAGCAAAAAAAAGACGCAACTTTCAAAAGGCCAAAAGAGAGAGCAAAAGCAACTTCAGTTGCAACTCGCAAACCCCAGACCCAAAATCGTTCTATCGAAAGAAGAAGACATTCAACGTCTGTATCTACGCTCTTTGACGAGAGAGATGGCTGCTGACGTAGCAGGAATGGAAAAATATGCGAGAAAAAGTTTGGAAATCGATAAGGGGATTGCCAGTTCTACGATGGGCAAAGCATCTCTCTTGAAAAAGCAAAAGAGCGACTCGATATGGTTGCTCCACAAAGAGAGTAGCAATCTAAGGTTACCACCCCAACTGCAGCAAGAATACGATGATCTTTGCTCGATTGCACAACGCTTTAGCGGCAACGCTTTCAAGATAAAACTCAACAATCAAGAGTTTTCGTACGGCAAATGGGATAGAAGTAAATAATTCCGTGCGTGGTTTAGCGAATATTTGCAAGAAATAACGGCCATACCAACCAGTCCGAGCCCCTCTCTGCCCATTCTTTTGAATAACCAACGCGTAGAACAGAACGGAAACTTCTTAATGCGAACCATCGTTGCTGAAAAAACCGATATCCTGCAAATCAGCAACCGGGCAATGCTCAAGTTCAACTACCATGCCCTAAGAGGCAATTCCGACAAGACCGAAGCGTGGCAGGAATTCCGATCGGCTCGTATTTGGTTGGAGAAGCTTCCGTTCCCCCAACTCCTACAAACTCATCCGGATGACTTCCAAATCGAAATTGGTTCCCTATGATTGCAATACTTCTCTTCGCTTGCTCTGAACCATATCCAACATCAGAACAAAAAATCATGACCGAGGGAGACGGTTTCTTTGATCGACCATGGCCATCGGATCTGCGCCTCCAAAACGGCTCCCCGGATTTGGGCGATTGGCCTCATCAAGGAGAGCACCCCCTTTTAGAGGGCTTCATCGATCTGGGGGAAACATTGAACGGTTTTGGTAACAACTCCGCTATGTTTTATCGTTTTGAATCCACGATCAATCTCGACCTGCTGCCATCCGCTGCAGAGAGCGTGGAGCCCAACGCAAATCTCTTCTTGCTCAACATCGATCCCGCCTCTTACGACTACGGCCAACGCATTCCGATCGACTGGAATTTCAATGAAGAGGAAACGCACTGGCAGCCCACCAACCTTCTCGCAGTCACGCCATCTTCCGGCTATAGTTTAGAACCCACGCGTGCGTATGCGCTGGTCTTGACGCGAGACATCGCGCAGCGAACACCGGACTTTGATGCAGCATTTGATGAAGACGCATCGTCGCACGCCCACTATCAACCTCTCGTTCAAGCATTAGAATCCGAATCCTTTGACCCCCAACGCGTTGCGCACGCCACGATCTTTCATACCCAAAATCCAATTCAAGAGCTGGTAAACTTGTCACAGGCGATCGAACACACCATCTCCAAGCCCAAAATCGATCAAAAAGTCCGATCGGTTGGTGCTGTCTTTCTCGGAAAAGCCTATGAAGGAGAACTACTGGTTCCCCTTTGGCAACACGGAGAGAAGCCCTACTCAAACGAAGGTGGCGCATTTTCCTTCGAGGAGGATGGAACGCCCGTCTTATATACATGGGAAAAGACCAGATTTACCATGTCGGTTCCCAACCGAGAGATGCCCGAAGACGGTTGGCCCATCGCAATCTTTAGCGATGGCACCGGAGGCAGCGACAGAACGTTTGCCAACTCAGACTCGGAAACCAAACCAGCCGCACAATTCTCTTTGGCTGGTTTTGCCGGCTTTAGCATCTCAAACCCACTGCATGGCGATCGAGGAAACGGCGCATCTGTGGAAATTTACTCTTTCAATCCCTTCAATCCCGCAGCTGGTCGAACCATGCTCCGGCAAGGAGCGGCCGACCAAGTATATCTGGCCAATCTCCTCTCTGCCCACGAGCACACATTTGAAACAGAGAACGGGGAAATTATCAAGCTCAATCCCAACAAAATTGTATATGTAGGACACTCTCATGGTGGGGAAGTCGGTGCAATGGCGCTGCCCTTTATGTCAAAGCACCTCTCATCGGCAGTCTTAAGTGGTACAGGAGCCGTAATTGGCCTGACCTTACAGCATCGTAGGGCAGAGGACTTTGATATAGAAGCCTTGATTCGCAATGCCCTCGGGTTTGAAGATGATGAGGAGATTAGCCCGTTTCACCCCGCCATCGCTTTGGCACAAATGACAATGGAAGCCTCGGATCCGGCGAATTATGCACCGTACTGGTTTAAAAAAGAACCGTGGTGGGACTCCAAACCGATTTCGGTTTACCAAACTGAGGGTTTAGAGGACGAGCATACCCCTCCTATTTGTATTGAGTCGCTATCTGCCAGTGCCGGCTCCCCCATCGTTGGCCAACCCCTGCAATGGCGACCCGCCCATGAAATTGACGATCTGTTTGAAGCAACACTCCCTGTATCAGCCAATATAGTTGGGTACGACGGACAAAGAATCACAGCCGGTCTGAGACAATACGCAAACGAAGATCATTTCGTCATATTCAACTCTACTGACAATGCCACCCACTACCGAACATTTATTTCAACATCGTTAGACGGCCTACCCAGTATTCAGTAGCCCACGGGAACGGTGCCCCTAGTCATCTTTGGGAGGAGCGAAATGCTCGTCCCACATATCCAAATTGTACTCCGCTAGAATTGCCTGCACATATTTTGCATAACCGGGCTGTGAAGCATAACGAGGAGCGATCAATTCCAAGTAATGCGCACCGCTTCTCGCAATCGGTTTGGCAAAGGCATAATAGTGACTCCCACCCAACAAACGACCGTGATACGCAATGCTATCGTCCCAAGATGTAAAGCGGCGAAAAGTTGCTTTTTGATACACCTTCTTTCCATTTACACTTTCAATCGTCGTGATCTCGACGGAATTTTTACCCCGCGGTGCTTTCACTCCAAACAGATTGTTGTGGTTCACGGTCAGATTTGATGTTCCCCACCCCGACTCCAGAATTGCTTGCGCCAAAACGACCGAAGGGTATATCCCATTTTTTTTCGCAGATATGAGAGCTGCGGGGGCGATACTCCATAAGAACTCTCCACGATAATCATTCGGCCATCCAGAAGCCTCGTGCAGAACAATGGTTTGGGCACTCACTTCTTGCTCCACTTCGTTTTGAGCCGTCCAAAAACACGACCAAACTTGGTCGACATCGATACACGGATCTACAGCGTAGTGGGTCGCTTGCAAAATTTCATCTTCCACCAAGGCGTAGTCTCGAGACTCTTTTTGTGCTGCTAAACCAATTCGCTGCCGTAAGTCTAGAATATCTTGGGCGAATACGAGATGAGATAAAGAAATAAACGTTAACATGGGACGCGTTATAAAATTTCCATCTCTGTTTGTCTAGAAACTGAAACAATAACATTAGACTCCCTCTTGACAACGCAAGATTAATTCGATACAAAGTAATAAATAAGGCGCTTTTTTATTGTCATATCCAATTTTTTTTTTTGGATCACCCTTTCTAAAAAGCCTTGCGTTGCCAACAGGTCATTTCAGGAAAAGTCTATGAGTAAGCCACTTGTACTATTCGCTCTGTTTGGATGGTGGACTTGGGGAAAAAAAGATACCGATACAGGCCAAGACGATAGTGCTGTGGAAGAGGTACCCGAAGAAGTTATTCCACCACCGCCACCGCCACCGCCGCCGCCACCGCCGCCACCACCCGCACCCTCCCTATTCGAGGATAGAGAGAGACCGGTTGCTATCGAAGAACTTCCCGATGGTTTGTTTCAGCTCAATTCTACCGGCTGTGTTTCCTGCCATACCGATATTCATGGTCAATGGCACGGCTCTTCCCATCGTACGGGTATACGAAGCGCAAAACTACAGGAAAAATTACAGTCCCTGTCCCATACTCCTTTGTGTACACAATGTCATTTACCGCTTCAAGCACAACACTCTCAATTGGCGCATACATATGTCGATAACGATCTCCATAAACCCGTATTCTCAGACAACCCAATGTGGGATGCCGTTTTGGCATCAGAATCGGTCGGTTGTGCGGCTTGTCACGTTCGCGATGGTGTTGTATTGGGAGTACACGACAATCTCAACGCACCCCATGTCGTAAAAAAATCAGATGAGCTGCTCCGGTCTGAATCTTGTGCGGGTTGTCATCAATTCACGTGGTCTGAATTACCCTTTCCGATGTACAACACATACGCAGAGTGGCAAAGTAGCCCCCAAGCCCAAGCGAACATTCAATGCCAAGATTGTCATATGCCGCCCAAAGCAACCACATCCGCTTTCTCGAGCCATGCTTTTCAAGCGCAGCATGTCTTTGCCCTACCATTATCCCAAGCCCTTTCGATCGATGTAGATTTAAAGTCTCCCATTTTGCAGCGCGCCACAAAGATACCAATCGCAATCACATTACGCAACGTAGGTGCGGCGCACGCAATTCCAACGGGAAATCCTTGGAAACAGTACGACTTTCAATTGACGGTACTCGATAAAAAGGGAAAAGCACTCATCAAGCCCCAGCGCTTCCAATTGGGAAGAGAGATGGATAAAGACGGCGTGTTTATTGGGGATCATCGTCTCCTTCCGTCCGAAAGTAAGAACGTTGCTTTCGATATTGAGATTTCTCCCCGAAAAAAATCGGGTCCGGGCACGATTGTACTCACCTATTCAGATGGAGAAGAGGAAGGATTACTATGGGACATGTCGGTTGAGGTACGATAAATGCTGCGATGGACATCCTTTGGTGCCGTATCTTTCCCTGAGACCCTACAACTGCGCTTGTCCAAGCAACATCCTGAACGGATTCAAGCGGGTGCACCTTTACCTACAAAACGCATGCGCTTGGTCGAGATAGACGAAAACTTTCAGTACTTCCGTCAAACGCTCAACACGACGAGAACAAAGCCTTGCACCTCTCTCACACTGACGGGATTACAAGAAGAGAGTGCCGAGTCTCTGCTCGCCATTGAAAAACTCATACAACAATACGCGTTTTCCTATGTGACCTGTCACATCGACACCAAGAGTCAACAGATTTTACACAACATCTCCTCGGTTGATCGCATTAGTGTTGCCATTCAAGACCCCAAGCAGCTTGATCTGTACGATTTTCCGCGGTTTGATCCCCAAAAACTTCGTTTTACCATCGTTTTGAATCGCCACAATTTACCCGTGATTCAGCGGATTTATCAATGGTTACAACCGTATTCTCAGGGCTCCATATACTTTCTATATCCGTTTCCCTTATCCAAAATGATTATGCAAAGCGCGCCGAATCCAGCCGTTCTTGACCAGATGTTGCGCGATCTTCCCGAAGATATAACCATCGCAGGCATTCCGCCCTGCCTGAACAAGAGGGCAAGCTTAAAACAAACCTCAAACCGTTGGTATGTCGATGCGGATCATCAAAAAGACAAGGCTTTGCTTTTTTTTCCCGACTTGCTGCGTTACTACAAATCAGACAGCTGTCGCTTCTGCAGATTAAACACCCAGTGCGATGGTTTTTTTCAACAGTATCTCTCTGAAGATACACAGCTTCGACCGCTCACCTAAGAAAATCACTTCATGGAGTGTATATGAATCTTTTCGAAAAAATTCAGTCACAAGGGCATGAACAAGTCGTCTTCTGTAACAATCCCCAAACAGGCCTTCGGGCGGTAATTGCACTACACAGTACCGTACTCGGCCCCGCAATCGGCGGGATACGAATTTTTCCCTATGCATCGGAACAAGAAGCCATTGACGATGTTTTGCGCTTATCGAAGGCGATGACGTACAAAGCCTCCTTAGCCGGTCTCAACCTCGGCGGGGGGAATGCGGTGATTATCGGGGACTCCGGTGTAAAGTCAGAAGCGTTGTTCCGCTCATTCGGGCGTTATATACAAAGCCTCAACGGTCGCTTTATCGGTGGTGCCGATATGAGCACCAACGTAGAAGACATCAATAATATTCACCTTGAAACCGAATGGGTACTCGGCTCTTCAGTGAATAAAGGCGGCTCGGGCAATCCTGCTCCCATGACGGCATTTGGTGTATACCATGGTATCCGGGCATGCTTGGAAATCGTTTTTGGCAACCCAAATGTCCGCGGAAAAAAAATTGCCATTCAAGGAGTCGGGGCCGTTGGATTTGAAGTAGCTCGCTATCTACATGAAGCCGGAGCAAAACTGCTGTACTACGACATCTCCTCTCGGCATCTCAAACGAGCGATGGAGCATTTTCCCGGAACCGTTATCGAAAGCTCTTTCTATAAAACCGATTGTGATGTCCTGGCGCCCTGTGCCGTCGGGGGGATTATCAATCAACGAACCATTCCGCGCATTCAAGCTCCTATCATCGCTGGCGCAGCAAACAATCAGCTCGAAGAAGAGTCTATCGATGCGCAGCTTCTCAAAGAGAAAGGCATTTTGTACGCAACGGATTACGCGGTCAATGCCGGAGGACTCATTTCGGTCTCTGCAGAACTGACCGGACACTCGAAACAAAAAACCCTAGAAGACGTTGCCAACATCTTCGATTCCGTAAAGAAAATTTTCAATCTCTCTGAGCAAGAAAACATTAGTACGGTCGCTGCAGCTGACAAAATCGCAAAAAACCGCATTCAATCTATCGCAACTCTTGCCGGATTTTTTCTTTAAATCCTTTCTTTATATCCCAATGAATATCTTGCTTGTGAAAACGGTATTCGGAGAGATGTGCACTGAGCTGTAACCGGAAATCTTGACGTCTACGCGCTTCTTTGTTCATCCACTTTTGTTCTTGCCTTCGGTAAGACTTCCAACACCACAACAGCCATCCTTGCTTCAATACCGCCTTCTTTTTGTCCGAAAAATCCGTTCGTTCCTCTATCCAGTCTCCGGATGGAAAGTAGGGGCGAAAGAATCGAAATCGGAGCCTCATGGTATCGGCTTCCTTGCTCTCAATGGATAATTCTTCTAAGCGGGAAAAAGCATCCAAACGCGATATACCTTCGAGCAAAAAAAACAATTCTTTGCTGTTTCCTTCAACATCAATACGCAGATCCACCGGTACATACAAGTCCTCAGAAATACGCGTATAGAACTGCATCTTTCTCA
>JAYYRF010000043.1:0-3656 GCA_036127535.1 Myxococcota bacterium
GCGACGTTGGCTTTGACGACGGCAATTACCTGCTCAACCGTTACATCGTCATGACCTTCATGCCAGCAATCATAGTCGGTTGACATCGCCAATGTGGCGTAGGAGATCTCTGCCTCTCTTGCCAACTTGGCTTCGGGAATATTGGTCATTCCAATCACCTTTGCGCCCCAGGAGCGATAAAGGTTAGACTCGGCTCGTGTTGAAAAGGCAGGACCTTCCATACAGACATAGGTGCCGCCGTCATGAACCGTTGCATCGGTTTCCTTTGCGGCTTCGAGGAGATAAGAGCGCAAAGAGCTGCAAACGGGATCTCCAAAGGCGATGTGCGCGACAATTCCATTTCCAAAAAAGGTGCTGGCGCGATTCTTAGTGCGGTCTATGAACTGGTCTATCACGACGACATGCCCGGGAACGATTTCCTCTTGAAGGGAGCCCACTGCAGAAATCGAAATGATCCATTCGACGTTCAGAAGTTTCATTCCGTAAATATTAGCTCGATAGGGTACCTCACTTGGGGTGAATACATGTCCGATACCATGTCTCGGCAAAAACACTAATTCTGCATCTACACCATCGAGTTTAGAGATGATGAAGGGAGCGGACGGCTTTCCAAAGGGGGTATCGAGTTCTACTTCTCGCAGAAGGGTAAGGCCTTCCATTTTATAGAGGCCTGAGCCTCCGATGATTCCTATTCGTTTGGTCATGGTTGTATCTCTTGGTTTGGACGGATGGATTCAGCGGCTTTTCCAAGTTGACCACAAGCAGCGGAAATATCTTTTCCGCGTGTTGCTCGTACAGTACAATGCATTCCTCGGGTAACCATGTAGTTTTGGAATGCTTTGACAGTCGCGTGGGAAGGACGACGAATCTCTCTATCGGGGTTTTCGTTGTATGGAATAAGGTTAACTTTAGCGGGTACGTCTTTTAAAAGGTCTAAAACCCGTTGGGCATCTTCGAGCGTGTCATTAAAACCGGCCATCATAACATACTCAAAGGCGATTCTCTTGCCTGGTGGAAGGGGGATGGTTTTGCAGCACTCTATCAATTCTCGCAGGCTATATTTATTGGTTATCGGCATAACCTTTCGCCGCTGCTCTTCCGTGGATGCGTTTAGACTGATAGCGAGATTCACGGGTAGTTCATTGGCTAACTTGCGAATGGCGGGTACCAAACCGACGCTTGAAACCGTTAATTTCCGATGGGAAAAGTCTAAGGCTTGGTAGTGGAGCATGTTTCGGAGGGCAATGATCAAATTTTGATAGTTGTGTAGGGGCTCGCCCATTCCCATCATTACGATGTTGGTTATGCGTTTGCCCGGTGGTAGGTAGGGGGCGACTTGGAGTGGTTGATTGGTAATTTGAGATGGCGTAAGGTGGCCTTTGAGTCCCAAATCTCCAGTGAGGCAGAAGCTGCATTTCATCGCACAGCCCCATTGAGAAGAAACACATAGGGTCATGCGGTCGCTCAAACCTTCCTCTCGGTTCACGTCTGGTATTAAAACGCTTTCAATCATCCCGCCCTGTGGAATCTTCCAAAGAAACTTGGTGGTTCCGTCCTCGCTCACTCGATGCTCCGCTAATTCCAAAAAATGTATATCAGCATGTTCGCTCAGTGTGCGTCGTGTGCTTTTGGCAATGGTTGTCATTTCATCAAAGGTTTTGGCTCCTTTTTGCCACAACTGTTTGTAGACGCGCAGTGCCCGTTCTTTGGATTCTCCCAACGAAAGCATGAATTCCTCTAAACCTTCAAGGTCAAGGCTTTTAATATCGATGCGCTTTTCGTTGGCGATGGAGGAGGACATAGTCGTTCGAAGACGGCGGAGAGAAGAATGGGGCTACTCTTATGATAACTGCATTACTCTTGCCATGTCAATAATAATTCAGTAAGATACAGTACCCCTTTATCACTTATTCGGAAAGGTTGTCGCTTAAGTCAACCAACTATTGACTTCCTTCATCCATTTTTTCTAAATATTGCTGCAGCGATGTCCATCGTTCTCCACCTGTATTTTCCTTCGAAGCAAATGAAATCGCCCACGAACTTCCCACAATACAGCAGAAGCTTCTTGCTCTCGTCATCGCTGTATACAGTAAATTTCTCCTCAGCATTATCCGATGAGCGTTATGCAGGAGAGTAACGACGGCTGGATATTCGCTCCCTTGGCTTTTGTGAATCGATATTGCATACGCGAGTTCTAAGTCTGTAATATTGGAACCGGATAACAAGATGGGGCGATCATCAAACTGCACGATCATACCGTGTTCGTCAATAGAAATAACGAAGCCTATATCGCCGTTGTAAATCTCATTCTCATAATCGTTCTTGAGTTGTAAAACCCTATCTCCCACTCGGAATTCTTTGGTTTTTGTTTTATACGATTTTCCGTGAGGGTTTAGTTCGGACTGTAATCGTATATTCAACGCTGTAGTTCCCAAGATGCCACTGTGCATCGGCGTGAGCACCTGGATATCTCGTAGGGGATGGAAACCCATCTTGGGAAGTCTTTTGGCTACGACCTCTATGATGGAGTCTTGTGCGTTGGGTTGCTCTTCTCGGTAGAGCACATAGAAATCCTTACGGCTAGAGGCATCGATATCCTTTTCGCAGCTTATTGGGGGTAAGCCCTTATTCACTCGGTGTGCATTGCGAACGATGTTTGAATTTTGGGCTTGTCGATACACATCTTGCAATCGTACAACGGGCAATGCTTCACTGTAAATCAAGTCGGAGAGGATCCTTCCTGGGCCTACGCTGGGTAGTTGATCAATATCTCCGACGAGGATTAGGCGACAGCCGGATTGGATTGCTGAAAGTAAAGCATCCATTAGCCACAAGT
Organism: Myxococcota bacterium; assembly: GCA_036127535.1. GTDB lineage: Bacteria > Myxococcota_A > UBA796 > UBA796 > UBA796. The sequence goes on from JAYYRF010000043.1 coordinate 2,837, forward strand.
CGAGCATACTGGCTTCATCGATGATGATAGCATGAGCGGCGAGAGGGGACTCCTCGTTGTTGCTAAACTTCCTTGAATGGCCATTGTAAGAGAGCAGGCGATGAATGGTTTTGGCCTCACACCCCGTCGCTTCGGTCATTCGTTTTGCTGCACGTCCTGTCGGTGCAGCGAGCTGCCAATTTTCTGCCCGCATGCTTGCAGCAGTCATTAAAGCACGGATTATGGTCGTCTTTCCCGTTCCAGGGCCACCGGTTATGATGGAGACGCTGTTGTTAAGCGCCATATTCACCGCGGTTTTCTGCTCTGCGTTGAGCGTCAGTTTCAGATCTTCTTGTAAAGAGTCTACATCGATCGTCTGTTGAAATAGACTTCCCTTCGCTGGAGGACTTTGGCAAAGTCGTTTTAAACGCTTCGCAATTCTTTTCTCAATGTAGCCGAGTTGGGGTCGATAAATTTTTTGATCAGATGGTGTGGGTTCAAAGAGTCGCCGATCGCTCAGCATATCTTCAATTGCGTCTTCAATACAATCGGACGTAATACCTAATTTTTGTGCTCGTTTGGATAATTCGTCGCGCGGTAAGTAGCAATGACCCTCGGCTTCTGCGCTGCTGAGTGTGAAGGACACCCCCGCTTGCGCTCTTTCTGGTGAATTGGGGGAGAGTCCATTTGATAATGCAACGCGATCGGCGGTTTTGAAACCAATGCCTTGGATCTCATTGGACAATCGATACGGTTCTCTGCGAAGAATTGCGAGTGCATCTTCTCCATAGCGTTCAATGAGTCGGTGGGTAATTGTCGGTCCTAAGCCCAAGCCCCGAAT
>JAYYRF010000044.1:0-7283 GCA_036127535.1 Myxococcota bacterium
AACAGGACAAAGAAAAAGACAAGGCATTGACAGAGCTATACCGCGATCGTCTCAAAGCACACCCGAAAAAAAAGCACGGAGGCGCCAAGGGCAGCGGTCGTGGAGGGATCCGTATTGCGCGCTGGCTCGGAGATATCCAACTGCACTTCCCTCCGAACGTGGTCTCGATTTTACAAAAAGATGCCATTGAGCGACTGGGTATCAAAGAGATGCTTTTGGAGCCGGAAATACTGTCCTCCCTCAAAGCAGATGTAAAGCTGGTCATGGAATTGCTTGCACTGCAAAAACTCATGCCGGAGCGAAGCCGAGATATATTTAGGCAAATGGTGATCGATTTGGTCGAGGAGTTGCGGCAGCTCTTGGCTTTGCGCGTGCAAGAAGGGTTGATGGGTGTGTTGAAGCGCTCAGAGCCTACGCTTCGTCCGCGATTTGGGGATATACATTGGCAAAAAACAATCCTTAAAAATTTATCGAATTATCAAAAAGAGTACAGTGGTTTGGTGGTGGAGCAGCTTCACGGTCACCGCAGAAGTCGAAAAGAGCACGAGCTAGAACGAATTATTTTGGCGGTCGACCAATCGGGCTCGATGGAGACTTCGGTGCTCTATGCCTCGATTTACGGGAGTATTTTGGCCTCTTTACCCGCATTGGATATACGCTTGATTACTTTTAATGATCAAGTTTTCGACCTAACGGATCAACTCGAAGATCCGGTCTCTTTGCTCTTCGGAATGCAATTGGGCGGCGGTACATCCATTCAAAATGCCCTTTGCTACGTAGAGGAAGTGGTGGTACAGCCGGAAAAGACACATGTAATTTTGATCACGGATCTGATGGAGGGGGGCAGCGTGGACGGTATGTTTCAGCGGGTTCGCTCCCTCTGTAGGAGTGGGGTTCAGATGATCTGTTTGCTCTCTTTGAACGACGAAGGGGCACCCAGCTACTCTGTCTCGAATGCCCAAAAACTTCTTTCTTTGGGGATACCTGTATTCGCTTGTTCTCCAGATCGCTTTCCTTCGCTTATCGCACATCTTTTAAATGGGGGAGAACTCTCGGAACTCTCAACAATTGCTTCTGAAGGTTGATTCCTGTTTGATCACCCTCCTACAACCTTTTAGTAGCTTATGGATGGAGGGAATATGATCGTTGTTGATTCTACACCGCAGATGAGAAACAAGTTGGTTGAAGAATTATCGAGCCAGCCATTTTTTTCGGGTTTACAAGCCGCCGCCCGCTCATTTTTGAGCGAAAGGATTTCGATTCTACGGTATTTGAGAGGAGAGAGGGTCTTTTCCCAAGGAGAGCCAGCAGATGCCTATTATTTTGTCCTCAAAGGGAGTGGTAAACTCGAATTGGAAGAGGAGAAAGGTTTGGGTGGAATTCAAATCTCGATCGTCTCGAAAATGCAAGGCATGGGGGGAAGAGAGATTCTAACGGGGCGAAGCTATCCGCTGTCTTTAATCGCAACAGAGGTCATGCTGGTGATTCGAATCAAAAAAGAAGTATTGATGGAATTGTTTGAGCAAGATGCCGCCTTTGGAATACACATTTCCAAATTACTTGCAACCCGTTTGGTGCAGCAGTTGCCTCGTATTCCATTGGAGCCCTACGATGGGTCGCAGCCAATTGATCCCGCGGCCATGATGCTATTGCCGTTGTCGTTTCTGAAACGTCATTGCGTATTGCCTCTTTATAGCAAAGGTTCGCAGTTGACCATGGGGTTTGTCGAAGAGATGTCGGTTCCGCTGTTGCAACGGGTCAAGACTTTCTTACCCTCTATGGAGGTGGTTCCCCTATCGATTACGGCTTCTCTTTTTCACTCTACCCTACGCGACATGGAGCAGCAGAAAGAGACAGAAGCAACCCCAAAGGACACAACTGCGGTCGCATCGCCAGACATCCTCATGGCTCTGTTACACCGTGTCATTGCCGAAGGCGCCTCCGATCTGCATTTGACGACCGGATTAAAACCACGATGGCGTATCGATGGCGAAATGCAAGAAATTGGGGATTTTTCCTCGATCGATGAGAGTTTGGCCGAATGGCTCAAGCCATTTATGCGGGAAGATATTCGGATGGAATTCGAAAGGGACAAAGATACGGATTTCGCCATTCAACTCGATGATGTTGCTCGATTTCGCGTCAATTTATTTTGCGATCACAATGGTATCGGAGCGGTATTTCGTTTGATACCGTCGAAAATTCTCAGCATTCAACAACTCGGTTTACCCAATGTTCTCCTAAAGCTTGCCGCGCATCCGAAAGGTCTCGTTCTCGTAACGGGACCTACGGGATCGGGAAAATCGACGACCCTCGCTGCGATGATCGATTTCGTCAATCGAACGCGCTCCGAACATATCATTACGTTGGAAGACCCCATTGAGTTTGTGCACAGATCCAAGAACTGCTTGGTGAACCAGCGAGAAATTGGATCACACAGTAAAAGTTTTACACGAGCCTTGCGGGCTGCGTTGCGACAAGATCCCGATATTGTCTTGGTGGGGGAACTTCGAGATCTCGAAACCATTCAGTTGGCCATTGAAGTCGCCAACACCGGTCACCTGGTATTTGGTACGCTGCATACTTCGACAGCGGTTACGACGGTGGATCGAATTGTGGACATGTTCCCAGCCATACAGCAAAATCAAATACGGAATACTCTTTCTGAGGTGTTAATCGGGGTCGTCTCTCAAACGCTCTGTAAGAAGAGGGGGGGAGGCCGCATTGCCGCGATCGAGGTGTTGGTACTCAATGCGGCGTCTTCCAATTTAATTCGGGAAGGGAGAACATCTCAGCTCGCCACCGTTATGCAGACCGGCAAGGCACAAGGAAACTGTATGCTGAACGATTCGCTAGCTGCGTTGGTTAACCAAAAAAAGATACTGTACGAAGAGGCTCTCAAAAAGACAATTGATAAAGCGGATCTCGCCCGTCGCCTAAAGAAGGTGTACACTCCCTAGGAATAAAGGTCTATATTACAGTATAGATGAAGGGTAGGACGGGCGCGGACTCTGCCATGAGTATGAAGGCAACCATGAGAAGAAGTACAATAATGATGGGTGTCATCCACCAAATCTTGTTGTGAATGATGAAATCTTTGAATTCGGCGACCAGTCCTTGTCGCTCTACGGGAATGATTTCTGGATCGTGACTATCACCGGACATTTCGCTCTCCTTTCTTTATTGCCTATTATATCTATAAGTTTTCGAGAATCTTCTCGCGAATCGTTTCATCGTTTTGCGGGAAAATATTCTCATTGACAACACGCATATTGCGATCGATCAAGATCAGGCGGGGATACGCGTTGGTTGGAGTCAAGACGGGACGATAGTCTGTCTCTGTGCGCAGTACAGGGGCAAGATTGATGTGGTTGTGCTCAGCCCAATGCTCCAGCGTCTCTAGCGTAACCGGATCGGAGCTTTGATTGGCTTCTGCAATTAGGGTAAGATAAATGAAACCTTGTGCCTCGTAATCACTTTGGGTGGCATCGACTTCTTCAGCGAGCAGTTTACATGGGGCACACCATTCTGCGCTAATATCGAACAGAATTACATCTCCATAAAATTGCCACAAGGAGACCTCATTATCAAACTGATCGTAAAAGTGAAGGTCTTGTGCGATCTCATCATTTGCAAATCCGCGCCCAACGAGATTACTCGGCGGCTCTGTGCACTCCCAATCATTCTCCGGACAGCTCCAAGGAGTGGCTGCAGCGGTGTCTACGGGCGATGTCAGCTCAGGTATATAGCAAGATATGAAGAAGAAGAGCATGGGTTTGCCTTGTATAAAAAAGATATATATATCATCTGATTACGAGAATATGGATAGAGCAATGATTTTTAAGATCATATTTCTGATGTGTATATGATAGCATCTTTAAGTCTTGTGCTTTGGAGTATTTATGTCGAGACGAAGGCGCTTCTTTAAAGGTTCGCGAGAGACCAATCGCTATTTTCACCCCGATATTCCATTGCGCGCACCAACCAAAGGTTATCGCTTGCCCGGGCGATCACCTCTTTTCGATCAAAGCCACGTCGATGCCAAATGGTTCGGATCCGAAATGGCAGATAACATCTACGAAGGTTCGGAGCGGAATAAAATGATGGGCAAACGCGTATTTGCGCATCCGGTGATGCCGCTCTTGGTGCGGAAGGAGTATGGTGACGTCGATGCCGCTTTGGTCGATTTGGTTCTCTCTGAAGAAGAGACTGTACATGAGCCTTTTGTCACAAAGGACGGGGAAGACTTTTATTGTCCCCCTCAGCAGGCTTTAATCAATCCCTTTGCTGATTCGTCTATGGAACAAAAAACCTATGACCCCAGCAAGAATGAGTCTATGTCGAAGCAACTGGTTGCGGGTCGCGCTGAGAAAGAAGGTGACATTTTTGAGTGGCGAAGTACCGCCTATGGAATTTAAACAAAGAGGAGTAAGCGAATGTTTGTTTTAATGGTAGTTGGGTTAAATGCGTGGGCGAATTGTCCTCAAGATGATGCCTACGAAGACAATGATACGTATGATGAAGCCGTTGCACTGAACAACGCATCCGAATCGAATTTATTCGTATGCGATACCGACGAAGATTGGTTCTTGGTATCGGGAACCCAAGGGGAGTTGCTTACAATCGAAGCGAATTTTAAGCATGACGATGGTGATATCGATTTAAAGTTATACGATGGCAGCGACTTTGATAGTGCGCTCGCTTCCGCAGTTTCGGTGTCGGACAACGAAACGCTGAGTCACATGGTAGAGACATCGGGCTCGTATTATCTGCAGGTGTACTATTTTAGTGCTTCGAGCACCGGCAGCAACACTTATGATTTGAGCATCTCTTCGGGCAGTGCCCCCGATTGTCCAAGTGATGCTGCTGAAAGCAACAACTCCATGGCCGCGGCGGCAGAATTGTCAATGGGCAGCCAAAGCCTGCACGTATGTGAATTCGATGTCGACTGGTATCGTGTTTCGCTTGATGAAGCGGAAAAGTTAGATGTAACGTTTGAATTTGACTCCACCGATGGGTACGTTTCGGCGACGCTATACGACGAAGATGAAGACTCATTGGGGACCGCATCGTATGTTTCCGATGGAGAATATCATCTTGACTACCTGAGCTTGGAGTCTCAAGAGGTCTATTTAAAGGTCTCGCTATCGTCGGATGGCGACGATTCTTATGGTGTTGCATATACCATGAACACTTCTAAAGAGCAGTTTGCTCCTTGTGCGGAAGATTCTTACTCTGACAATACGGATCCGGATCTCGCTGCAGAGCTTCAGGTTGGCTCTCACAGTTTAGTCGCGTGTACGACTGAGTACTTTCGCTTTCAGGCACCAGCCGATAGTGGTGTTACTGTGACCGCAGCCTTTGATGTGGAGGAAGGAGACCTGGACTTGGTTCTGCATCGCCTGACAGAAGATGACATCGAGTACATCGATAGCTCCACGTCCTATGATACACCAGAAGAGATCTCTTACAACACAGCGGATGCGGAAGAGTTGGTGGTCGAAGTAAAACTCTTCTCCGATGCGGGCAATCTTGGCATCGAGTATGATTTGACGATCGATGTTGGTGACCCAGTCGTGATTGAACCGTCAGATGACCCGGTAGATGAGCCGTCTGGAGAGCCAACGTCAGAGCCTTCTTCAGAAGAAGACACGGATGTTGAAGAAGAATCGTCCGGAGAAGAGGAAGAGGCCGAGAAAGCCGGTGGTTGCAGCGCGCTGCCATCACAAGGCTCCATTAGCGTATTTACAATGCTGCTTGCCCTGGGCTTGTTCCGCCGCATTCGCCGAAGCGGTGACAAGCAGGACTAGAAATCCAACGTAAAGCTGGGCTCCTCAAATCGGATCCGAATATTGGCTCCGTAATGGTGAGATGCGTCTTCTGTACCGGTCAGCGTGATAAGATCAACTTGGATTTGATAACCGTACTCCATCATTTTTGATACGGAGTACGATAGACTTTGTCGTATATATCCAAGCTGCACTCCCTTGGGAGATAGAATGGCGACGGCATAGGGGTCGTGCGGATTCTCTGGTTCCGCTCTTAGCGTAAGGGATAGGGGCAGAGATTCACCCATCAGGGTGTGGAGTGCTTCTTGTCGATTGGAGCCATTTGGATTTTGAAAACTGACGCCAACGATTTTGGTATAAATTTCGTTTTCTTCTCCTTCAGAATTGTTGATGATATCATCCATTTTGATCTCGTCTTCCGCTGTGGTGTATAGGGTGAATTTCGTTTTGTGGAAGTTCTGATAAAAAACCATTCCATTCATGTTCGTGTGGCGCTTCGTGTCGGGACAGTGTGAGCTGCTTCTTCGTTCTGGTCATGCCGACATAAAGTAGGCGTCGTTCCTCTTCAATCCGGTTTGTATCGAAAAGGTAACCTTTTCCTGCAGGAAGAATTCCTGGTTGGACGGTAGGGATAAAGACATAATCGAATTCAAGTCCTTTCGAGCGATGGAGCGTTAGTGTATGTACGGCCGCTTGTTGAGCAGGATTACCCAATCGGATCAATTCGAGTTGCGCGATTAAAGTGGGTAAAGGGATGATGGAACCCCGGTTGTGTCTCGCCAAAGCAATAATTTGTTCTTGTGCGATGAAGAAGGGAGAATTGTTACCGTCGGAGAGATTGAGTGACTGAAAGAGCTTTTCCAATACGACGGACAGCGCAACGGGCTGTTTTTTCTGTTTGAGAAGTTTTTGAGCCGTTTCGATCGGTTGAATCAATGGTTTCAGTAGGCGGCTAACCGGATGTTTTGGAGACTTCTTGTACTGTTTGTACAAAATTGTACCAATCTCTTCTGGTCGCATGGGTGTTGGGAAAAGGGTGCTCAATAATTCTTTATTGAGATCGCTCCAGTACAAGACGGAAGCAAAATGTGGTGATTGAAAGCCTTTATATACAACATAGAGGAGTGCAATCAGACGACGACCATGAGGAGTATTCAGTTGATTATCTCCAATTGTTGGTATTTGTCGTGCGCGTAACGATATGGCCACTCGCTGATTGATAATATTGTTGCGTGATAAGACGGCAATCTGTGCTGGGTTGATTTTTTTAGTGATCAGGTCTGCAATTTGAAGTGCGATGTCGTTGAGTTCCAAAGCTGCACTTTCATAGCGATAAAAATGGATGGGGCGACCATGAGCCTTATGGAAGAGCAAGGTTTTGTGATAACGATTTTGATTGTTGGATATGAGAGTTGCAGATGCTTCTACAACAGACGGTGGACAACGAAAATTCAGATTGAGTTCATAGGTAAGGGTTTTGGGGTAGTACAAGTT